>PASM01000016.1 GCA_002711965.1 Chloroflexota bacterium
CATCATCATCGTCTTCATGTTTTTCATCTCCGTGATCATGTCCTTTGTGGTCATCATCATCGTCTTCATGTTTTTCATCTCCGTGATCATGTCCTTTGTGGTCATCATCATCGTCTTCATGTTTTTCATCTCCGTGATCATGCCCTTCGTGGTCATCATGTCCTTCTTCTGAGAATTCGATTGGATTTATACTTGCCCCTACCTCAATTAGTATATTTTCAGAACTTACTGAGTTTTCTAATAATTCCACTACACCTGTAGATTCATATTTTAATCCAACGTAAAAGACCAAATCTGCATCTGCAATTTTCTTTGCGTCTTGTGGAGATGCTTCAAAGCTATGTGGATCAGCCGAATAAGGCATCAAGATATTTAGATTAATATTATCTTTTCCTATTTGTCTTACATATTCTGCAAGCATTGGTGTGGTTGCTAAAACATTAAGCTTTTCAACAGTTTCGTTTGAATCATTTGCTATAACTTCAACTGACGCTTCATCAGTTGAGCTACAAGCAATAATAAACAACGAAACAAATATCATTGCTACTTTAAAAAATTTTGTGTGCATTTTTACTTTCTCCTATAATTATTATCAAAATAATCTTAGTTTTTATAATTTAAAATGATACATAATATCATTAATTGGATATGTTATATTAATTATACACCTAAATTATAAAAAATAAATAAAAATTTCTTAAAGTTAAATGAGAACATGTATCAATTAGTATTTCTTATTTTACTATAGGCTTTTTTTTGGGCATTCCGTCTCTTCTTGGGTATTCTCTAGGTGATATTTTCGTTTTTTCCCAAATTATAAAATTATCTTCTGGTAAAAATTTTGGAATTTTTATATTTTCGGTAATGTTTTTTGATACACCAAGCATTTTTGTAATGAAATTTGAATCTTCTATTTCCTTGATAGGGTATTCTCCTTTTGCTGTAATAACTACCCCTCCAATATTTAATAAAGGAATTGTAAGTTCAGCTAATGTTGGTAATTTTGCTAAAGCTCTAGTTAGTATTAAATCAAATGTTTCTCTGTGTTTGGATTGTCCTAATATTTCCGCTCTTTGATTATAAACTTGTATTCCTTTAAGTTCTAATTTTTCAGATATATTATTTAAAAAATCACATTTTTTTTGTGAAGATTCAGCAAGAAAAAGATTCATATCAGGATAAAAAATTTTCATAGGTATTGAAGGAATTCCTGCTCCTGTACCTAAGTCCATAATTTTTAATTCTTTATTTCCGAAGAAATTCCGGTGAGAGTATTTAGTGTTTATAATATTTGCATATCGCATTGATCTAATAAATAGATTATCTCTTATTTCTTCCCAGGATTTTAATGCAGTTAAATTGAATTTTTTTGATGATTCAATAATTTCATTATAAAAAATTAGAAGTTTATCAATTTTTTCTTCATCATAATCAATTGATAATTGATCTAATGCATTTCTTACTGTTTCCATAAAAATATTCTAAAACCATAAATAAGATAATTACATAACTATTGAGCCAAATAGAAGTTTATAATAATTTAAAAGGTAATAAATTGTTGATTAAGAAAAATAAATCATGAAAATATGTGTATGCATAAAAGAAGTTCCTGATTCAGATGTTCCATCAAATAAACTTCAAATAGATAATGAAAATAAAAAAATATTACCTATAGAAAATGTTTCAAATATAGTCAATGGGTTTGATTTGAACGCTGTAGAACTTGCACTGAAATTTTCTGAAAACTTTGAGGATTCATCTATTACTATACTATCTGTTGGAAACAACTTAACAAGTGATGTTATAAAAAAACCTTTAGCTATGGGAGCTGATGAATTAATTACTTGTGAAGACCCATCTATTGAAAAAATGGACATCAGCGGAATTGCAAAGGTGCTTACTAGAATTATTAGTAAAACAGGCCCGTATGATATTATTTTCTGTGGCAGACATGCATCAGATTTTGATAATGCTAGTGTTCCTTTTGGAATTTCTGAAATTCTTTCTATTCCTCTAATAAATATTGTAAAAGATATAAAAAAAATTGATAAAAAAATCATATTCGAAAAGGTTATTACGGATGGAATTCAGACTGTTGAATGTGAAATGCCTTTGGTTGTTACTACTGGAAATCAGGTGGGAGACCCAAGGTATCCAACTTTAAAAGGAATTATGGAAGCTTCAAAAAAAGAAATAAATAAAATTTCATTAAATGATCTAGATTTGAGCCAAAAAGAAATCACCCCTAAAGTGAAAATTGAAGAAATATATTTTCCAGAAAATGAAAATAAAGTAGAAATCATTGAAGGTGATAGTAATAAAGAAAAAGCTGTAAATCTGATAACCAAATTAAAGGAAGAAGGAGTTATCTAGAGATGAATATTTTAACCGTAATAATTAACGAAAATAAAATGTTAGATGAAGCATCTTTAGAAATTTTTTCCTTTATTGATGATCTTGAACCTTCAAACAAAATAACAACCTTAGTTTTTGGAGGAGAAAAATCTATTATATCTAATCTTCCTAGTGATGAAATTTTTTATGTATCAATAGACAAATCTGAAGAATTAAATCCTAATAGTGTTCTTCAAACTATTGATAAATTTACTAATGAAAAAAAATTTGATCTAATCATATTTCAAAAAGATGATATATCAAATTATGTGGCTCCATCATTATCATTTAGAAAAGATTTTTCTTACTTGCCTGACGTAAAAAAGTTTGTTTCTAAAAGTGAAAGAGAAATAAAATTTGTTAGGCCTGTACATGGAGAGTCAGCAGAAGCAATTTATTCAGTAGATACTGATTCTACTATTGTTATAAAAATAAGAAAAAGCTCTTTCGAAGCAAAATCTTTAGGGGATCATAGCAATTCAGTAAATGAAATTATTTTAGAAAAATCATTAGATAGCACTTTTAAAATAATAGAAACAATAAAAGTTAAGCCTGAAGGTATTCAGCTAGATGAAGCAGACATAGTTATTTCTGGAGGACGAGGCATAGGAAGCAAGGAAGGTTTTGATAATTTAAAAAAACTAGCTACTCTTCTTAATGGGGCAGTAGGAGCATCAAGAGCAGCAGTTGAATCTGAATGGATAGAAACAAGTCATTTAGTAGGATTAACAGGCAAATGGATAAGCCCTGCTCTATATTTTACATTTGGTATTTCAGGGGCCAGCCAGCATCTTGCAGGATGCATTAACTCAAAAAATATTGTTGCAGTAAATACAGATCCTGATGCATCAATTTTTAATCACTCAAAATTTGGAGTCGTTGCTGACTGTAATGATTTTATAAAAGAAGTGATTGAAGAAATAAAAAACATTCAATAAGTTTATTGAAAAAATTCCTCAAAATTTCAACTTTCATAATATCAATATTTTTTCTTTTATTTATGAAAGATGCTGAGAGGATTTCTGAAATAGATAAAATAATTTCAGGACAAAAATTTAACCTTTTGACTTGGGAATTAAAGAAACTACCTAAAAAAACCATAGATATTTTTGTATCATCAGAACTTACAGAATTAGAAGTAAAAGAAATATTACAAAAAGAAAATATTTCTAATAAAAATGAACTAGAATTATTTTTTCAAGAAGAAGTAACAGAATTGATAAAAGAAGAATTGGGTAAAGATTTCCTTTTTCCTCCTCTGGCTGTTTCTTTGGAAAAACCTCCAAAAGTGCTAATTGTCTCTCCTAGAGATAGGATTTCTCAAAAAATAGCAATTCTGATTAATAATGATATTTCTATGAAAGAAATCGAATTAATAGAAAACACAATAGATTCTCTTAATTTATCGTCAATAATTTTAGATACTGGCGGATTTGCTGCCTATCCAAGCATAGTAAATATAAAGAAAGACTACAATTTTTTGATTTCTACAATTTCTCATGAATGGCTTCATCATTATTTATTTTTTTTCCCTCTTGGTCGATCATATTTTAAAGGAGGAGACATGATTTTTATCAATGAAACCTTAGCAGATTTATTCGCAATCCAAATCACGAATAATAAAAAAACAGAAGAATCTATTTCTGATAAATTTTTTAAACCTTTTATGAAGGAAACTAGAGAAAAAGTAGATAAACTTTTAATCAATAATGAAGTTGAAATGGCAGAAAAATATATGAATCAAAGAGTGCTTGAATTAAATGAAAATGGATATAAAGTCAGAAAAATTAATCAAGCTTATTTTGCTTTTTATGGAAATTATGGAACATCTCCTTCTTCTACGCACAATTATCATAAAAAATTATCAGATTTATTAATAACTTACGATTCATTTGCTGAATTTTTGAATGAAATCAAAATGATAGATGATGTAAACAAATTCGAGAGTTTGATAAATTTAAGAACATTAAACAATTGATAAATGGGTTATAATTAAAGTATGAATCTAATAAGAAAAACTTTTGGAATTGCAAAATCATACAGACCTCCATCAGGAGGAAGAAAAGATGAGTATGATATTTCCTTCCAAGAATTTATAGACAACTTAAAAAATAATTTACCTTTCTTAAATAAGTTTCCACAAGGAAATAAATCAATAATACTTATAGGTGTTATTGTGTTGGCAATAGTTTGGGCTGCTTCAGGAATTTATACTGTAGGACCAGACCAGCAAGCATCTTTAAGAATGTTTGGTAAATTTCAAACTATTCAAACTAATGGTTTGCACTGGTGGTGGCCATCTCCTATTGGGCAAAAAGATGTAGTTGTTACTACTGCAACTAGACAGTTAGAATTAGGATTTAGAAGTGAAGGAGAAGACGTTACACAAGCTGTTCCTTACGAATCTATAATGATTACTGGTGATGAAAATCTTGTTGATGTTCAAGCCGTAGTACAATATAAAATTTCAGATTTAAGAAATTATCTTTTTGCAGTAGATGACCCAGGAGAAAGAGATAGAAATGTTGATCCTGGAAGACCAGATGGAGTTACTCTGCGAGATATTACTGAAACAGCTCTAAGACAAGTAGTAGGAAAAAGAAACATCGATGATGTTCTTACCACTCAAAAAGCAGAAGTTCAAGATGAAGTACTTTCAAAAATGAGACAACTAACCAGTTTATACAGTACTGGAATAGAAGTTATCGCAGTTAGGCTTCAAAATGTAAACCCTCCTGTGCAAGTCCAAGATGCATTTGATGATGTTACTAGGGCTAGAGAAGAAAGAGATAGAATTATAAACCTTGCTGATGCATATAAGGAATCAGAAATTCCTAGAGCTAGAGGTGAGGCTGCTAAAATTACAGAATCTGCTGAAGCTTTCAAACAAGGGCGTATAGCAAGAGCTCAAGGTGAAGCTGAAGGGTTTAAAAAACTTTTAGAAGCTTATGAAAAATCTCCAGAAGTTACAAGGCAAAGGCTTTATTTGGAAATGGTCGAAAGAGTCTTCCCAAAATTTAACAAATATATTATTAATGAAGCAAAAATCCTGCCTCTTTTGGATATAGAGTCTAACTAATAAGGAAATTTTATGAATAAAAAAGGAACACCAATAATCATTCTTGCAGTAATAGCAATTTTTGTTATTCTTCAAGCCTTTTTTACAGTTGATGAAACAGAAGTGGCAATTGTCACTACTTTTGGTGAATTTAAGCAGTCACATACATCACCTGGTTTGAAAATGAAAACACCATTTGTTGATTCTGTTACAAAATTTGATAAAAGATTACAGAGAGTTGACGTACCTCCAGAGGCATTATTAACTAGTGATAAAAAACGTTTAACTGTTGATGCGTACGCTCGCTACAAAATTATAAACCCTTTGGTATTTTTCAAAAATTTGACTAATGAATCTACTGCTGATTCAAGAATTGCAAGTATAGTAGCTTCAAAAATTAGAGAAGAAATTGCGCAAGATACTCAAGAAGAAATTATTTCTGCTAAAAGAGAAAATGTTATGGCAAACATCACTACAATGTCTAATTTGTTTGAAATCTCATTACTAGAAGCTCAAGCGTTAGAAAATGGACTTCAAAATACTGACCTATTTATGTACACAAAAGAATCGGGTCAAAATTACTTTACCTTAGCAGACAACAATGAGATAGCTTCAATATTAAGTAGCTCTCTTGATGAAAAAACAGAAATAAAATACTATCTTCCTCTTCAGAATATTTGGGGAGTTGAAGTATTTGATGTAAGGATCAAGCGAGCAGATTTTCCTGATTCAGTAGAAAATTCAATTTTTGAAAGAATGGTAGCTGAAAGATTCAGAAAAGCCAGTGCATTTAGAGCTGAAGGTGAAGAGCAAGATAAAGAAATTAGAGCTGCTGTTGATAGGGAAGTAGAAATTACATTGGAAACTGCAAAAGGGCAATCGGCCATAACAAGAGGTGAAGGAGAAGCATTAGCCATTGACGCACTTGCTGATGCTCTTAAATCTGATCCAGAGTTTTATGGGTTTGTTCGTTCATTGGAAGCTTATGAAAAATCATTAGCTAATGACACAACTGTGATTTTAGACCCTGAGAGCGAGTTATTTAAGTATTTAGAGAAATATTCTAAATAGTTATTTATCTGAAAGTAGTATTTTCTCCGTTTTTTAAATCATCCCACACTTCATCTATAGAAGCATAGTTAGTCCCCATTTGCTGTCCTGTAGTTCTTTTACCAGATGTAGATTCAAGGAACCCATAGACAATTCCTATAGCATTACCTTCATTGTCAATAATAGGGCCTCCTGAATCTCCAGGATCTGCAGCAGCATCAAAAACAATTATTGACACATTGGTACCTAATTTATCTCCATTGTAATATGAACTACCTTTTTCAAAATTTAAAGTAGTTGCAGCTATTTTGACATAAGTAATTATTCCAGAATGGCTTGATGGTACCCCTGCGTTTCCAGCTGAATAACCAATTGTAAATACCTCTTTTCCAATATCATCTACGTCAACTGATTTTTTCTTAAATGGATCTATGCCATGGTCTACTTTTACAGCAGCTAAATCTCTTTTTCTATCGATTCCAAATACTTCTCCTTGAATACTAGAAACTCCAGAAGACTTATTAGGATCTGGTATCAAGACCACAACATACTTATTTGTTCCTACAACATGCTCATTTGTTATTATCCATCCATCTTCTATAGCCCAGCCAGTGCCGGTACTGTTGCCAACCTCTATCATAACTACCTTATTTTTATTTTTTCTATAAATATCAAATGCTATATCTCCACTAGGAGTTATGGAGTCTATAGGCTGCGGGGTAGCAGTGGGTTGAGGTGTGGCAGTAGGCTGAGGAGTAGGAATTGGAGCTAACTGTGGAACTATTTCAGGAATAAATTCTTCCACGATGAAACGATCTCTTTCTTTAGAAACCTCATAAACTTCATTTGCATAAGTTTTAGCTATATCTTTAACGAGTTCTTCTTGGAATGCAGTTTTTGTTGCAGTTGGTTGCGGGGTAGCAGTGGGTTGAGCTGTTGGAATAGGTTGAGGGGTTGGTGTCTTTAGCATGCTTATATTGTATTCAGCAATTTTTTGAGCCCTTGCATCTATCGTAGCTTCTATATTAATTTCTTCACCGCACGAAATTATAAATAATAATGTTAGTAAAATAATTCTTTTCATATTTATATTGTATTTAAATCTTTTTTAATTGCAGATGACAAAGTATTCAATCTGTATCTATTTAATTCACTAGAAAGGAGAAGGTTATTTAATATTGAAACAGAAATATTTTTTTCTATTGATGCCCAACCTATACATGAAACTAATCCTGTGTGCCCAAAAGACATTTCTGGTTTTTCAGTTTCTTTTTCAAAGTATATTTCACTATCAAAACGTATTCCTAATCCTAATTTCACATCTCTCATATTATCGTTGTAATCTATTCCTTGAGCATAAATTTTTAGTATTTGATTTTTTGTTTTTTTGCTAATCCAATTATCATTATTAATTATTTCGTTATAGAACATTGCAAGATCATTACTATTAGAAATACATGTTCCTGAAATAAGCGGGATATTATTGAGTCCAAATAATTTAAATATCATTGGTATTGTATTTAGGTTTGAAGATTCGTGTCTGTGAATTTCTTGAGGAAGATTTTTAGTATCTTCTGTCATAAATTTCATTCTAGATAAATTTAAAGGAACTTTAACTAATTCAGTAAAATTTTCCTGAAAAGATTTATTTGTAACCCTTTCAATTAATTCTCCTAAGATCCATCCGTAAGTTACTTCGTGATAAGCTATTCTTTCACCAGGCTTTGTTTCAGGGTTATAATTTTCTAACCATCTGCTAATTCTATTTAAATCAGTGTAATCTTCATCTGGTAGATTATTTGATAATGAAACCCCTGAAGTATGATTTAGTACATGTTTTATTTTTATCGCTTTCTTATTTTTTTTCCCGAATTCTGGCCAATAATTTGATATGGGATCTTCAAAATCTAATTTTCCTAAATCATATAATTTCCAAATTACAGCAGCTACAATTGGTTTTCCTGCAGAAAAAATAAAAAAGGAGTTATTATTTTCAAATTTTTTAAATTCATTTATTTTTTTATTTTTTTCGTAAACAGATAGTGAAAAATTTTTTAATAAACCTTCTTTTTTTAACTTTTCAACTGCAGAATCAGTAAAATTCTTCATTCTAAACTTTATAAGGAATAGTTTGAGGCCCCTCTGGAAGAACACAAATTGAAGGATTTTTTATTCGTGTCTTTAATTCTTCTATTATCTCTTCAATGCTTTTTATTTTTATTAGATGAGATTTACTTACATCTTTTTCATTTAGTTTTGAATAGAGCATCACATTGTTGCTTTCTTGAATTTGTGCTTGGACCTGAACCTGCCATTGGTCTGGTTCTAAATATGTTTGATCTTTTAATTTTAAAAGGTATTCTGCTGGAGTATTAACTGATTCTAAAAGTTTTTCATAATTGCTTTTGAAAGGAATTCCATCTGAACATTCTGAAACGCTAATAATTATTCCTCCAGGTTTTGTTATTTGCGCTGCAGCTGAAACCCCTTTGATAGTTTGATATAAGTTTTGATCTAATGGATATCCAGAGTTTGATGTAATCACTAGGTCATACAATTTAGTGGTTTTTTGCATTGAATCCTTTTTCACATCTTTACAAGCAATTCCATGTTCAGAAAAAAGTTCTCCGGAATATATGCCTGTAATTTTATTTTCTCTATTAAGGGTTAAATCTATTGAAAAATCTGGCTTATTCAATAATGATATTTCTGAAATTTGTTTATGAATAGGGTTGTCTTCAATTAACCCCCAAGTTGAATTTTTATTATTTATTTTGTCATAATCATGTAAATTCATAATAGTTTCTAAACCTGCAAGTCCAGGAGCAACCATTTTAGGACCACCAGAAAATCCGGCAAAAAAATGTGGTTCAACAAATCCAGTTGTAATTTTAAGGTCACATTTTGTCCATTCTTTATTTAATTCAATAGGAATTTTTTCTGATGTTTTTCCCATATACTTTAGGTTTGAAGGGTCCTCTGAATTATGATTGATAATAGTTGTGTTAGAAATAACAAAATCATTAAACATTTCATTTATTTCTTTTTGAGAAGTAGGTCTATGACTACCTGTTGCAATAAATATAAGAAAGTTTTCTTTTTTTATTCCCTCAAACAAATTTAATATAGAAGTTATAATTTCATTTCTAGGTTGAGCTCTTGTATGGTCGCAAACTGATATACCTACAGTCATTCCTTCTTTATATAGTGACAACAATGAATCAGAATTAATTGGATTTAGTAATGATTTAGTAATACTGCTATTGGGTTCTAAAATTTCATTTTTGTGGTTTGGAATTAGCACATCTGAGTTGTCAGGGACTGTAATCTCCATGCCTTCTTTTCCATAATCCATCTTAATTTTCATTTTTACTCCTAGAAATAATTACTCCAACATTTTTGGTAAGCCTTAAAGCTCCTGGTTTGTCTATTTTGATAATAGCATTAATAACTTTTTCTTCTCTCAAGCATAATTCTGCAATTTCTATTCCTAGAGTTTCAATTAACTGATATTCAGATTCTTCAATGAGTTTATTTATTTTATAAGTGAGTGATTTATAATCAACTGTACTATTAATGTCATCAGTAATTTTTTCAATTTTCTTGATATCTAAAGTTATATTAATCACTAAAGGTTGTTTAGTTTCTCTTTCCCAATCAAAAATCCCTATTTTTGCATAGCATTTTAAGTCCTCTATAAAAATTTGATCAAAATTATTCATTTAATATACATGCCTTCCACCATCTAAAAAGATTCTTTCCCCTGTAATAAAATCATTATTTATTAGCATTTCAATGCAACTTGTAACTTCTTCTATTTTTGCCGTTCTACCTATTGGCCCTAAATTTATTTTTTCTGTTTTTCGGTTTGGAGAATCTGCTGGTGGCAATATTGCTCCTAAAGCTATTTCATTTACTTGATAGCTTGGTGCCATTGACAGTGACAAAGACTTAGTTAATCCATATATGGCAGCTTTACTAACACCATATGAAAACCTATTTGTTCTAGCTGTCTTCCAGTCACTTATATTTATAATTTTCCCTTTTTTATCTTTTTTAAAAATTGTTTTTGAAAGAACAAAAGGGGCAATTAAGTTTACAAATAAATCCTCTTCAATTTCTTCAGAAGAAGTATTTTCTAAAGTATTTTTCTTAAAAGTTGAGGCATTGTTGATCAATATATCAATTTTTCCAATTTTATTTTCTGCATCTTTAATTAGCTCTATACAATTATCTTCATTAGAAAGATCTGATTGAATTATTGATGCATTTACTTTATTTTTTTTTACTTCTTGTAGAGTCTCGCTTGCATTTGATTGAGATGTATTATAGTGAATTGCAATATTTGATCCTAACTCAGATAATCGAATTGCAATTCCTTTACCTATTCTATTTGCAGCACCTGTAACTAGGACATTTTTATTTTCAAGATTCAAAATATACCTACTTTATAAGATCAAAAAATTCTTTTCTTGTTGCATCATCTGACTTAAATGAACCAAAAAGAGAACTAGTGACCATTTCAGTTTCGGGTAAATTTACACCTCTCATACTGCTGCACATATGTTGAGCTGTTATTACAACCCCAGCTCCCAATGCTCTCGTATTATTATAAATAGCTTCACCTATTTCTTCTGTTAGTCTTTCTTGAACTTGAAGTCTTCTTGAGAATATCTTTGTAATCCTTGGTATTTTTGATAATCCTATTATTTTGTCATCAGGTAGGTACCCAATATCAATTTTTCCAAAAAATGGTAACATATGGTGTTCGCAAAGAGAGTAGAATCTAATGTTTTTTACTATTATAATTTCATCGTAATTTACATCAAACAATGCATTGTTTATCACTTTTTTTATATCTGCCGAATATCCTGAAAGAAGCTCCTCATATGCTTTTGCAACTCTTTTTGGGGTATCTTTAGTACCATCTTTATTAACGTGATCTTCAAGTGAATCTAAGATTTTTTTAAAAGAATTTTCAAAAATCTCTTTATTAAATTTATCCATTTTATCCTCCAGCTATTGATGGTAAAAAATGCACTTCTGTGTCATCTTCTAATTCTTGAAGCAATCCCTTTCTTGTAGCTGAGTAACCACAAATTGCTGCTAATCCAGGTTTAATTCTGTTACCGTCTACTAAATGCTCTTTTGTACCTGGGTACATTTTATCTAAATTATCTATTACCTCACGAAGATTTTTTCCGTCAACCTGAACATAATCTTCATCATTGGTTGCTTTTTTTAAATGATAAGGTAGAAATAATTTAGGCATTATCAATCACTTCGAGTATTTTTCTAGGGTTCATTGGAGTACTATAAATTCTGGTTCCTATAGCATCTTTTATTGCATTTGCTACAGCTCCAAGAGGAGGTACAATTGGGACTTCTCCAACTCCTCTTACACCAAATGGATGCAAAGGATTTGCAACTTCAACCATGATTACATCAATATTTGGCATATCCAATGCTGTAGGCATTCTATAGTCTAAAAAGCTTGTATTTGCCATAGTTCCATCTTTTTCTATATAATATTCTTCATTTAGCGCCCAGCCTATTCCTTGAACGGCTCCACCCCTAATTTGACCTTCTGCATACTGTGGATAAATTGCTTTTCCTACATCTTGAATTGCGGTATATCTTGTTACATCAGTCTTTCCTGTTTTTGGGTCTATTTCAAGATCACATATTCCTATTCCAAAACCATTTCCTGCAGCAGATAAGTTTACAGAAGCAGTAGAAGTTACAGGGCCTCCTGTAGGATTAATTTTTGTTGCAAGTTCTTCTATATTCATACTCAAGTCAGATTTTTTTGAATAGAAGGTTCCATCGTCAAAAGATATCTCTTCTTCTGGCTCTTCCCAAAGAATTGAAACTCTTTTCTTCATTTCCTCAATTAGTTTTTTAGCAGCTTCCCAACCAGCATAGCCTGTAGCATATGTTGTTCTTGATCCTCCAGTTGTAGCAGTGAATCCAATTGTATCTGTATCAGGTATCGATGGATGGATGTTTTCTACAGGTATTCCCAAGGTTTCAGCTACTTGCATTGAAATTGAAGTCCTTGTGCCACCTATATCAGCAGATCCTTCATTTAATGCGATATTTCCATCATCTTGAAGTATTAGATCTACAGTAGATCGATTTCCTCCATTATGCCAGTATCCACAAGCAATACCTCTTCCATAAATTTTGTTCTCATCTTTTTTTTCTATTTTTGAGTTCCAATGGTCGCTATTTTTTGCAGCTTCAAGAGTTTCTATAAATCCAATTTTATGATACAAAACACCATCAGGTTTTCTTGTTCCTTCTTTGGATGCATTAGCAATTCTAAAATCAATTTTATCCCAAGTCATTTTTTCACATATTTCATCTATTACACTTTCTACAGCAAATGAAACTTGAGGAGATCCAGGGGCTCTATAAGCAGCACTTTTGGGCTTATTTACTAAAACATCATGTGCATCAACTCTTATGTTAGGGATATTGTAGCAAGCTAAACAGCAAACAGCTGCTGCTGGAATAGCTGAGCCAGGATACGCTCCTGCCTCTAATTTAATATCAACTGCTCCAGAATTGATTTTTCCATCATTTGTTACGCCTATCTTTACAATTATTTTTCCTCCAGGTGCTGGTCCTGAACCCTGAAAAACTGAAATCCTATCCATTATCATTTTTACAGGTTTGTGGCCAGATTTTTTTGACAAGATAGCAGCCAAAGGAGGAAGATATACTTTTGTCTTTCCGCCAAATCCTCCACCAATTTCAACATAATTAGAGGTTACTTTAGAAATAGGAAGATCTAAAAACCCTGCAGTTAAGTCTCTTACTGCAAACATCCCTTGGGTGCTTGACCATAATGAAAGATGGTCATTTTCATCCCAATGCGCCGTTGCGTTATGAGGTTCAATATATCCCTGATGTACCATTTGTAGATTAAATTCTTTTTCAAGGACATAATCTGAATTTTTGAAATTTTCATCAGCATCTCCTAGTTCATGACGAAAATGTTTAGCTATATTAGTATTTTTTACAGTTTTTCCTAAATGATCTGCTTCGATATCCTCTAGAAGTATAGGGGCATTTTTTGCAATTGCTTCATCCACATTTTTAACAGGTTCCAGTATTTCATATTCTACTTCAATTAATTTACATGCTTCTTTTGCAGTATTTCTATCAGTTGCAGATACGGCTGCAACTGGATGACCTTTATAAAGAACCTTATCATTAGCAAGAATATTGTCGACATCTCGTTTTAGATTTACATTTAATATTCTTTTTTGAATTTCAGAAACATTTTTATCATCTCTATTATTATTTATAGGTATATCTTTTGAGGTAATTACTGCAAAAACCCCAAACATTTTTTCAGCCTTAGAGGTATCTATAGATTTTATTCTTGCATGAGCATAGGGGCTTCTTAAAACTTCTCCCCAAATCAGGCCTGGGAGCTTCACATCAGCACCATAAATCGCCCTTCCAGTAACTTTATCATACCCATCATGTCTAATTGGGTTGGTCCCGATCACATTATAATTTTTTTTAGAATCAAAATTTATTGTCATATTTTTATTACCTCTCCTGAAAATAAAAAACCGTGCTATTAAATTTTATAATTAATTATTACAAAATTTAAGACACACGGTTTTTTAAATTAATCTTATTTTTTTTTAGTCAGAAATTTTTCCTAAAACATTAAGAATTCTTCCAGGTTTCATTGGAGCATCGTAGAATCTTTTTCCTACTGCATCATGTAATGCATCACCAATTGCTGCAATTGGAGGACAAATAGGCACTTCACCTACTCCTCTTACACCAAAAGGGTGACCAGGATTTGGCTTCTCTACCATTATTACATCAATGTTTGGCATATCTAATGCTGTAGGCATTCTATAGTCAAGATAAGATGTGTTTGCTTGGCTACCATCATCCTTCATAAAGTATTCTTCGTTTAGTCCCCATCCTATTCCTTGGACTACTCCACCTTGTATGTTTCCTCTACAGTATGCTGGATAAATAACAGTTCCAACATCTTGTACTGCAGTGTATCTTACAATGTCAGTTTTTCCGGTTTCAAGATCTACGTCTAAGTCAACTATGTGTGTACCAAAAGCGCCTCCTGCAGATTCTAAATCTACACTTCCACTTGAAGCAGCAGGTCCTCCTGTGCTATCAAGATTGGCTGCAAGTTCCTTGAACGTAAATTTAAGCTCAGGGTCTTTTGATGCAAAAAATGTTCCATTATCGAAATCTATGTCTTGTTTATCAAGAGACCAAATTATAGAACATCTTTCTTTTAGAACCTCAATTAAGTTTTCTGCTGCTTTCACAGCTGCAAAACCTGTTGCATATGTTGTTCGGGATCCACCAGTTACATCTGCATATCCTGCAGTTTCTGTATCTCCTACTGTTGGTCTAAAATCAGTAGCAGGAATTCCAAGTATCTCTGCAGCTTGCATAGAAATTGAAGTTCGTGTGCCACCAATATCAGTAGATCCTTCAACTAAAGCAATTGTACCATCAGTATTAACTGTTAGATTTACGGTAGATTTAAGTCCTACATTAAACCAGTAACCTGATGCAATTCCTCTTCCTCTAACTCTTCCTTTCATTGGAGTTCCAAGTTCAGATTTCCAATGATCACTAGATTTAGCTGCATCTAGAACTTCTTCATTTCCAACCACAGGGAAAACAACTCCGTCAGCTCTTCTAGTTCCCTCTTTTGAGGCATTCAAGATTCTGAAGTCAACTGGGTCCATTCCATGTAAATCAGCTAATTCATTAACAACTGTTTCAGATGCAAATGCAGCTTGAGGTGAACCAGGAGCTCTGTAAGCTGCTGATTTAGGTTTATTTACAACAATGTCATATCCATCAATTCTTGTATTTGCTATATCATATGGAGCAAAAATACATTGTACTGCAGCTCCAACGGCAGCTCCAGGGAATCCACCAGCTTCAAGCTTGATTGATGTGTCAGCTGCAATTAATTTACCATTTTTATCAGTTCCCATCTTTACAGTTATTGTTCCGCCAGGAGCAGGCCCAGATGCTTGGAATACATTGCTTCTTTCCATAACAGCTTTTACGGGTCTTCCTGATTTCTTTGATAATGTAGCACAAACAGGTTCAAGATAAATTGGAATTTTACCTCCAAATCCTCCACCAATTTCTAATGGAGTAACTTTAACTTTAGAAACATCCATATCTAGAATAGCTGCAGTAGAAGTTCTTACTGGGAAGGCTCCTTGAGTTGAAGTCCATACTTTTACGCGGCCTTCTTCATCCCAAGTTGCTGTAGCATTATGAGGCTCTATATATCCTTGATGAACCATCTGCAGAGTAAATGTTCTTTCTACCACATGTTCAGCATCTTTAAATGCCTTATCTGGGTCTCCAAATTCATGCCTAGTAACTGATGCTATATTAGTATTTTCTACTTTTTTACCTATATGATCTCCAACCAAATCCTCTAGCAGAATAGGTGCGCCTTCTTTTGTAGCATCTTCCACATTAGTAACTGATTCAAGAACTTCATATTCGACTTTTATCTTTGAAGCTGCATAATCTGCAACATATCTATCTCTTGCTGCAACGGCAGCAATAGCATGCCCTTTATACAAAACTTTTTTTGTTGCCATTATATTTTCGGATGACCAAGCAATATTTTCTGTTCCTTCTCCATGATCTATCCAGCTGTCAGCTAGATGAGGAAGGTCTTTTCCTGTCATTACGGCAAAAACTCCATCTACTTTTTCTGCAGCGGATGTGTCTACGCTTTTGATCACAGCGTGAGCATGCGGACTTCTAACAATAGATGCCCATATAAGTCCAGGGAGCTTAATGTCAGCTCCATAAATTGCTCGACCTGTAACTTTGTCATAACCGTCATGACGTATTGGATTAGTACCTATAACTTTATAGTTTTTAGAGTCTGATACATTTACCATTTTTCGTTCTCCTTTTGTTTTGTTACTTTTTTATTTTATGAGTTTTTTGCAGCTTTTTTAACCGCTTTTACTATATTTTCATATCCTGTGCATCTGCATAAATTACCTGCTAGCCAGTGTCTTATTCTTTCTTCACTTGGATCAGGTTCATTATCTAGCAATCCTTTTGATGCAACTAGGAAACCTGGTGTACATATACCACACTGAAGAGCGGCTTCTTCAAGAAATGCTTGTTGCAAAGGATGAAGACCGTCGGCAGTTGCCATTCCTTCTACAGTTTCAACATTTTGACCATCTACTTCTGCAGCTAGCACTAAGCATGAATCAACGATTTTTCCATTCACAGAAACAGTGCAAGCGCCACAATTTCCATCAAGACACCCTTCTTTACTTCCTGTTAGTCCAACTATTTCTCTTAATGCATCTAATAAACTTACGTAGGGATCAGTCAAAAATTCTTCTGGTCTACCGTTTATTGTTGTTTTTACGTGTATTTTTTCTGTAGCCATCCTATCCTCCAATTCTTTCTAGTGACTTGTTAAGCATTCTTACTGTCAAAACTTCAACTAAATGTTTTCTTTGATCAGCCGTTCCTCTCATATCTTCAATTGGAGAACATTCGCCTTTAGCTATTGCTGCAGCCTCTTTGAAAGCTGCTTCATTAGGCTCTTTTCCTTTGAGAGATTCTGATGCTTTTGTTGCAAATATAGGAGTAGGTCCTACGGATGCTAATGCTATTTTTGCTTCAGCAATTTTACCGTCAGATCCTAGTAAAATACTGGCTCCTACAGCGGCAACAGCAATATCCATTTCATTTCTTGGTATAAACCGTTCGTATGCGGCACCAAATTTATCGCCTTTGTTTGGCATTGTGATTGAAACTAAAATTTCACCCTTACCTAGTACGTTTGAACCGGGACCTGTGCAAAATTCTTCAACAGGCACAGCTCTGCTACCTGATTTTCCTTGAATATTTGCTACGGCAGAGTGCACAATAAGTGGAGCAATGCCATCAGCAGATGGAGTAGAGTTACATAAATTACCACCAAAGCCTGATCGTGATTGTATTTGAATACTGCCTATTAGTGAGGCAGCATCTATCAATCCTGGGTAACTTTCACTAATCCCTGGGTCATCATAAAGTTTGTGGCAAGGAACAGCAGCTCCCAGCACTAATTCATTGTTGCCATTGCTAATTTCATTTAGCTCAGGTATTTTTTTTATATCAACTACGGTATCTAAATCAAACCTACCGCCTCTGATTTGAACAAGCAAGTCTGTTCCTCCAGCCATTGGTCTTGCCTTTTCTCCGTGCTTATCCAATATTTCTACGGCCTCTTTTATTGTAGTGGGCGCAGAATATGCAAATGGTTGCATAATCTCTCCTTTCGGACTCTCAATCTCTTAATTAATTATTCTCTTTGATAACATTTTATAAGTTATTCGTAAAGAGTAAAACTCTAAAATAAAAACTTTTCTCTATTTTTATCTTATTCTCAATAATTTAAGACTTGTTATCACTCCTCCAATTATAATGATTGCAAGGCTAGATATGCCAATTACATTAAATGCAATTTTGATAGAAAAAAATTCAGCTAAATATCCGACAATAATTGCACCGATGGCAACTGAGCCCCAGCTTAACTGACTAATGCTCATGATTCTTCCTCTAAATTCTTCTTTTACATTTGATTGAATAATTGTTGTTCCCATGGTGTTAAAAAATCCTTTTGCAAACGATATCGTAGCAAAAAGAAAAAAAATATTAGTAATTCCAAAATTTGAACCCATGAGAATTAGCGTTATAGAAGATACAAGTCCAAATCCAAAGTAAAACAAGTATTGGTTTAATTTTTGACCAAACAATATCAATATGCTTGTGGATATTAATCCAGCAACTCCACCGTATAGTAATAATTTTCCATAAACTTCTGAATCACCATTTAAGAAATCTGTAGTTATTGCAGGTAATAGCACATCATAAGACCCTGCTGTAAGCCCAAAAAAGAAACCTATAAATACAACAATAAATATAATCGGAGTTTGAATTAAATAATTCCAACCTAATTTGAGTTCTTGTATTATACCAACTGACTTTGTTTTAATTGGTTCATGTAATTTATAGTTCATTTTTCTTAAGGTTGCAAAAGTAAATAAATAAGAAATTCCAATTATAAAAAAAAGGCCTTCTAATCCAATTATTTTCACTATTGGGTGAAACAATGAAGGGCCTATTATTCCAGAAATTCCAAAAACAATTGAATACATTGAAATGGCTACTGGTAAGTATTCCTTTCTTACTAATTTAGCGATCATTGAAGAACGTGATGGAATATCAAATGCTAGAAGAGTTCCTGTAACTAAAGATATCAATATCAATACTTGAGGATTTATCAATTTTAGAAATATTAAAACTCCTGTTAGAAATGTCATAAAGCAAAAAAATAGCCTAGTGAGTCTTAAAATTCTTAATCTATTATATTTATCAGCTACGACTCCTCCAAATATACTTAGTAAAAGTACTGGCATTAAGTTGGCACTAGATACTAATCCAAGCATGCCCTCCGAGTCTGTAAGGGTTCTCATTAACCAAAGTCGCCCATATATTAGAGCCCACATGCCTATGTTAGAAAAAAAAGCAGCTATCCAAAATAACCTATATTCTTTAGATTTAAATAAATGAATAAACGGCTGATCAAGAAGTGTGCTCATATAAACTGAATTTCTGAATGGAACAAAGAATCTCCATTAAGGCTTTTGTTCAATAAAAGTTTTCTTGTCATAAGATGCAAGCCATAGTCCCAAGTAAATCCCATTGCTCCATGAAGTTGATGTGAAGTCCAGGCAATATTTGATAATTCTTCATCGCATTTTAATTTAGATAAAGAAACATATTTTTTCATTTTCTTGTCTTTAAAAGATAATTTTGAACAATACCTTATAAGTTCTCTTGTTTCTGATAACTTTATGTAAATATCTGAAGCTAAATGCTGTATTGCTTGAAAACTTCCAAGAGGCTTGTTAAATTGTTCTCTAGATTTTAAATATTCATTTGTCATACCTAGAATAGAACTTGCAATTCCAACAGATTCTGAGCATTTTGCTAATGTAAATAAAGTGACATAAGTTTCAACCAGATCAAGTTCTATGCTATCTAAAATATGATTTTTTGTGATTTCAAATTTTTCTAAATTGATATCGTTTAATTTTTGTCCAGTTATAGTTCTATTTTCATTTACAATATCGATATTTTCTTTATTTAAAATGATTAATTTTTTTTCATTATCTAGTAAAGCTAATGTCAAAATATCTGTTGATTCATCTAAATAGGGTAAATTTTTTATTTCTCCATCTAAAAAATAGTTATTATTTTTTTTGTGTATAACTGGTATGTTTTCTTTATTCAAAAATTGTTCACTTACGATATTTGTTATTATTTTTTTTGATCCAACAATATCCTGAATTATATTGTTTAAATTATTATCTTCTAACTGTTCTAAAATAAATATCAAAATAGAGTTTTCTATATATGGGCCATCACATAATTTGCTTCCCCAGCATTCTAGAGTTAAAGAAAAATCAAAAAAACTTAATCCTAAACCTCCGTTGCTTTCACTTGAAAGTATTCCCATAAATCCTAGTTTTTTTATCTCATCCCATCCATGATTATAATTTTCTATGCCTTCAGCTTTTTTATTTTCAATCCTGATGTCAAAAGTTTCATCTAGGCTCTTTTCTAGGCTAGATAAAATCATTTTCTGAGACTCATTCAATTCAAAATCAATCATTTAGGCAGCCCCAATCCTCTTTGTGCAATAATATTTTTTTGAATTTCAGTTGTTCCGCCTAGAATACCTCCAGAAATGAAGAAAAGGCGATTTTTTAGAATTCTTTTTGAAAAATCGTCATGATTATTATCTTTTATAGTTACTTTTTTACTTAAAACCTGAAAAGCGAATTCATGAATTTTAATATTTATTTCAGTTGCTAATAATTTACTCATGGAAGGTTCCATATGAATTTTTTCATCTTTAGTTTTTATCCATAATGCTTTATAGGTCATGATTTTTGCAGATTCTAAACTTGATCTTAATAAAGCAAGATTTATTTTTATATCGTCTCTTGAAAATATATTTATTTCTTTGCAGTATTTTTCTATATCATCTAAGCATCTCTCAGCCCAACCAATATAATCTATACCTGATCTTTCAAAATTCAATAAATCTAAAGCAACCATCCAACCTTCATGCAACTTGCCGACTATATTTTTTCCAGAAGTTTTAACATTAGTTAATACAACTTCGTTAAATGATGACGAGCCGGATATATTTTTTATTGGATTAACTTTTACACCAGGGTCTTTCATATCAATTAATACTAAAGATAATCCCTTATGTCTTATACTATCTTGAAGAGTTCTAACTAAAATAAACATTCGGTCAGCTCTATGGCCTAAAGTTGTCCATACTTTAGTTCCATTAATTGTAAGGATGTCTTTTTCCTCGTCATATTCACCTTTAGATGTAACAGAAGCTAGATCTGAGCCTGAGTTTGGTTCTGAGTAACCTTGGCACCATTGTACGTCTCCATTGGTTATTTCTTTGAGATATTTTTCTTTTTGATATTCAGAGCCATATTTTAGTAAGGTTGGTCCAATCATTCTTACCCCAAATCGGTCGTTACCTGGAGACATTCTATAAGCAAATGTTTCAGATAAAATTATGGAACTTGAAATATCAAGATCTAAGCCTCCATATTCTTTAGGCCAAGATGGAGCAATCCATTTGTTTTTCGCTAACTCTTTTTTGATTTTTTTTGATAATTGCCAGTCTTCATCTAATCTTTCATCAGGATATTTTTGCCAATCTTTTGGTAAGAATTTGTCAATTAATGAATTTATTTCTTTTTTAAAATTTAGCTCTTCAGATGAAAACATAACTTCTTAAATTCTATAATTTTGATGGATGTTTTAATATTATGGTACATTAATATAATATTTGGATTATCTAGAATTCTAAAAAATTTAATAAACGATGAATATTAATTATTTAGAAGATATTTGAGAAAATTATATTGGGATCTCATTGTTTCTTTTTTCATATTCATCTAAAGAATTAATTCTTCTTGGGTTGTTTTTTGGAATTGTAACCCTATTTGGAACTTTCTCTTCATTGAGATCTTTTTTTAAGTCTTTTAATTCAAACCCAAATCGATCAAAAGATAATTGAGTTCTTTTTTTTGGAAAATTTTGAAAGGGGAACCCAGCTGTTCTAGCTAAAAGATTCAACAAAGTTTTTGAAGCTCCTCGAGGTTTATATAGTCCGTTTTCCCATTCACTAATAGTTTGCTGCCTTACCCCTAGTTCTTTTGCGAGTTTGGTTTGAGAATTTCCAATATGAGATCTTAGGGCTATTATTGTTTCAGAATTCCACTCAAAATTATTAATTTTATTTAAATTATTTATAACCATAAAAGAAATCATAATAAATTAAGTTTTTTAATAGGTAGTTAATTTAATTCCAGTTTTACCGAATAATCTAAATTAAATTAAAATCGTTATCATTAAATTTAAAGAAAAAACAAAATATGAATTTTTTAATTTCCAAATTGCATATAGAAAAAATAAAAAATAATTTTTTTCCATATAAGCTGGCTATATTATTTCTGTTTATTTTTTCTTTTGTACTTAGGCTAATAGGCATCAATTGGGATTCAGGTTATTTATTTCATCCAGATGAAAGAGCGATTTTGATGCATGGGTACGATTTGAGCTTTTATTCTTTGCGATCTTTAGATTTCTTTAATTCTGATTTAAGTACCCTTAATCCAAAATGGTTTAACTATGGAAGCTTTCCTGTTTATTTTGTAAAAATAATTAGCTTGATTTCAAATCTTTTTACAAACACTTCAATTTATGAATTAAGATTGCCTTTACGCGTATTTTCTGCATTAATTGATTCCATATCTGTAATTTTTATTTACAAACTTTCCTCAATTTTTCTCAATAAGAAATGGAGTTTACTTTGTGCTTTTTTTCTATCAATTTCTTTAATTAATATTCAAAATAGCCATTTCTTTACAACAGATATTTTTATTACTAATTTTTCTTTAGTGATAATATATTTTAGCTATTTAAATATAAAAGAAACTTCAAACTTTAAGTCTTTTATTTTAGGTTTATTTTTTGCTTTAGGGCTAGCATTTAAGTTTTCTTTTGTAATGCTAATAATACCAATATTTTTATCCTTTTATTTATCTAAAAAAAAGAATGAATTAGATTACATTTCTTCTTTGAAATATATGCTTATTTTTATCATCAGTTTATTACTTTCATTGTTCTTATTTCAGCCTTATATGTTTCTAGATTTCAATACCTATTTTTCACATATAAATGAGCAATCAAAAATGGTTAGAGGGGCGATAGATTTTCCATATACAAGGCAATACTATGAAACGGCTTCCTTTATTTATCCATTAACTCAAATATTTAAATGGGGCTTGGGTCCATTTATTTCAACTTTTTCTTTTTTGGGTGTGATTTATTTTTTATTTTTATCAATCAAAAAAAGATCTATTCTTGGGTTATTGATTTTTTCTTGGTTTATTCCTTATTTTGTTATCAATGCTTCCTTTCAAGTAAAATTTACTAGATATTTTCTACCTTTGATTCCTTTTTTAATATTTTTTTCTGTCATCTTCATAAAGTTAATAAACGACAAGATTTCTTCAAAATATAAAAATAAAAAAATAAATTATTTACTTTTCTTTTTATTATTAATTCCAACTATTCATTTTTCATTTTCATTTATAAATGGAATTTATTTTACTGAACATCCAGCATTTACTGCCTCGAAATGGTTAAATGAAAGAGCGAATTCAAACGAATTGATAATTCAAGATCACTGGGAAGAATCAATCCCCAGGCTCCAAAATTTGAATTTATCTCATGATCGATTAGAGCTATATAACCCTGATTCTTCAGAAAAATTTGAAAAAATCTTTAATCAATTAAGCGAATCAGAATATTATGTTATTTTTTCAAATAGGTTGTACGCAACAATCCCAAGAATGAGTGATAGATACCCTGCATCTACTTTGTTTTATGATAAATTATTTGATGGGTCTTTAGGTTTTGAAATAGTAAATTTTCAAAAGCAATCAATGAATCTTTTTGGAATTAATTATTCAGAAAATTATTTTGAAAGAATAAATATAAAAAAACCTGAATTGATATCATCTTATGAAGAAAAATTCTTTTTAAACATTGACTTTGGATGGTCAGATGAAAGTTTTTCTGTTTATGATCATCCTAATGTGATTATCTTTCAAAACAAAGAAAAATTCTCTAAAGACGAATTAATAAAAATATTAGATTTTAATAAATATGATGACATTTCTTATTTTGATTTTTCTATAGAGCTTCCATATAAAACATACGATTTTAATCCATCTGAGGAAACGACAATTTATTCAGAACAATATTTTTTATCAGAAAAGTCTATTTTTATTCAAACTTTTTTCTGGTTTATAGTTATCACCTTTTTAGGAATCATTTCTATTCCTATTTTTTATAAACTTTTTATCAACCTGCCTGATTTTGGATTTGGATTTTATAAATTTTTTGGTCTAATTATCTTCGGATTTTTAATTTGGATTTTAACATCCAACAATGTTATTCAATTTATGATATTTGAAATTACTTTAATACTTTTTTTATTTTCAATACTTTCAACTTATATTTTCATAAAAAATCGATCAGAAATTACTTTTTATATTTCAAAAGCTAAATTTAATATCCTAGCAATCGAAATGATATTTATGATCAGCTTTTTTAGTTTTTTGTTTATAAGGTTTTTGAATCCTGATTTATGGCATCCTTATAGAGGTGGAGAAAAGCCTATGGACTTTGCTTATCTGAATGCTATTTTACGCAGTGTTTCTTTTCCTCCATATGATCCTTGGTTTAGTGGATACACATTGAATTACTATTATTATGGACAGTATCTTGTAGCCTTGCTTACAAAACTTTCAGGAATACCTTCCCACATTTCATACAATTTAGCTATTCCAACATTTTTTGGTTATGCTTCTATTTTGGTATTTTCTTTTACATCTAATTTCACCTATTTATTTAGAAAAGCAAAAGGATTAAGTTTTGATTGGTATAAAATCCCATTAATTTCTGGGCTCTGTTCTATTTTATTTATCCTTATTTTTGGAAACTTTGATTCAATAATTCAAATTTATAAAATGACATTTGGAGAGCAAGAAGTTTTTGATTATTGGAGAAGCACTCGAATTGTCTCTATGGTTTCTTCAGGTTTAGAGATAAATGAATTTCCATTTTTTACATTTCTTTTTTCTGATTTGCATGCACATTTATTAAGTATTCCGATGTTAGTTTCTTTGATATATTTGTCCTTTCTTCTTTATTACGAGAACTCATCACAATTTATAAGATTTAAAGATATTCTTGTATTGTTCATTTTAGGGTTACTCACTGGATCAATTAAAGCAACAAACTCGTGGGATTACCCACTCTCTTTGGTTGTAGTTTTTTTATCAATTAATTTATTAAGTCTGTATGGACCAGGAACAAGAATATTGAAACTCTCTAAGGTTTTATTTTATTTTTCTTTATACTTTATTTTTTCTAAAATATTATTTTTCAATTTTGACAATTCATTTATTATGCCTGAATTTGCATTGGCTTTTTCTCAATGGAAAACACCTCTATGGTCTATGTTACAAATTTTATTGTTACCAACACTTTTATCAGTACTTTATGTTTTTTTGTACGCATCAAATTTTAAAGTTAAGTTTAACTTGTTTTATCCATCTTTTTTATTTTCAAAAAATAAAAAAATAATTATTTTTACAATCATCTTCTTGCTGATAATCTTTTTTATTTTATTTTATGAATTATTAACTATTTTTTCTTTAATTTTAGGAATTTTATTTTTTGGTGCAATATGTATTTTAAAGAGAAAATTTTTCGAGAATGACTCACAGTTATTTATATGGGTTGCTTTGTTATTTATACTAGGATTTTCCATTTCAGCTTTTACGGAACTTTTTGTTATTAAGAATGATATAAACAGAATGAATACATTTTTTAAGTTTAATTTTCAATCGTGGATTTTGTTAAATTTAGGATCAAGTATACTTATTCCTTTCATGATTAATGAAATAAATTCAAAATATAAAAAATATATTTTTATAATTACCATTACTACTCTAATAATTATAGGAATTTCATATCCTATTTATTCAATCAAGCCTAGAATTTCAGACAGATTTGATAATAGCCAATATTCATTAAATGGAATGGAATATATGCAATATAATCAATATTCACAGAAAGGGAATCTAATTAATCTTTCAGATTCATATAATGCATTGACTTGGATAAATCAAAATATTGCAGGAAATCCTATAATAGTTGAACATTCAACTGATTTATATAGTTGGTCTTCAAGAATTTCAATATATTCTGGGCTTCCTTCCGTTTTAGGATGGGACTGGCATCAAAAACAACAAAGATCCTTAGAATCAAATTCGGTAATATTGAGAAAAAAACAAATCGAAGAATTTTATTCAACAAATTCTATTCAATATATAAATGATTTTCTAGAATTTTATGACGTTGGATTAATAATTTATGGTAATGTTGAGTCTCAAAGTTTTCCTGATTTTCCAAATAGATTAGAATCTATGAATATACAGGGAATAAATAAAATTTACGATCAAAATAATTATAAGATTTATGAGTATAATGCAACCGATTAAAAATATTAAATATATATTTTTTGATATTTATGGCACTTTAGCTGGTTTTTATCCTGCAAGGGAACAAATTCAAAAAAAAATACTATCAAAAAATGGAATTTTTTTGTCTGAAGATCAAATTACATTTGGTTACAAATTTGCAGATGAATACATGGCATATCAAAAGCAGAATAAACCTTTGCGAAGTTTGACTAGTGAAGAAAAAAAAGATTTTTTCTCAAATTATCAATTAAAAATTATTGAATCTAACAAAATATTCATTGATAAAAAATTTGCATGGAAAATTTGGCAAGAGATTTCGAAAGAAAAGTATGAATTAAGAATTTTTGATGATGTTTTAGAAAATTTAAAATCTTTATCAGATTTAGGGTTCAAATTTGCAGGAATTACTAATATGGATATTAGAGGTGATCTTTTGATAAAAAACTTAGGTCTTGAAAATTCATTAGAATTTATAGTTACATCATTGGAATCTGGATCTGAAAAACCTGATTCTAAAATCTTTTTAGAATCAATAAGGAGAGCAAACATCAGTGCTTTTGAAAGTATGTATGTTGGAGATCAAATAGAATCTGATTACTTGGGATCACAAAAGATAGGAATGGTTCCTGTTCTAATAGATAGATATAAATATCATGAAGATTTTTCAGGTATTAAAATAAAAAACCTAGATGAAATCAAGAAATTATTTTAATTTATTCTAGGTTTTTTTATTATTTATGCATCAAAAGATAGGTAGAACTCATATGGGTGAGGTCTTAACCTTATTGGGTCTACATCATTTTCACGTTTAAAATCAATCCAAGATTTTATTAAGTCTTCTGTGAAAACTCCACCTTTTAGCAAAAAGTCATGATCTTCTTCAAGAGCATCTAATGCTTCTTCTAAACTTGCAGGTACCTGTGGTAGTTTTGCTTGTTCTTCTAATGGTAATTCAAAAAGATCGTGCTCAAGAGGTTCTCCTGGGTCATAACCGTTTTCTATACCGTCTAATCCAGCAAGCAACATTGCAGAAAATGTCAAATAAGGATTACATGTAGGATCAGCTGACCTAAATTCAATTCTTTTGGCTGCTGGATTTTGGAAATACATAGGAACTCTACAAGCTGCAGATCTGTTTCTAGCAGAAAGAGCTAATATAGTAGGAGCTTCGTATCCTGGAGTAAGCCTTTTATAGGAGTTCGTAGTTGGTGCAGCAAGTGCCATTAGAGCTTTCCCGTGCTTTATTAAACCGCCTGTATAGTTGAGTCCTAATTTTGAAAATCCTCCATAACCATCTCCAGCAAAAAGAGGCTTTCCGTCCTTCCAGATAGATTGATGAGTATGCATTCCAGTACCATTATCTTCAAAAATGGGTTTGGGCATAAAAGTTGCAACTTTTCCATGCCTTTTAGCAACATTTTTTACAACATATTTATAAGCCATTACATTATCTGCAGTATCAAGAAGAGTGTTGTAAACTATATCTATTTCTCCTTGTCCTGCTGTGGCAACTTCATGATGTTGTTTTTCAACTTTTATTCCGAATGAGTCTCTCATAATTCGAATCATTTCGTTTCTCATATCTTGTTGTGTATCAACAGGAGAAACAGGAAAATAACCACCTTTATGCTTTGGTCTATGAGCCATATTTGGGGTTTCTCCATCTATCATATAAGGATTTCCTGAGTTCCATATTCCTTCATCAGAATCTACATAATGCATACTACTGTTAGGTGAGTAATCAAATTGAGCAGAATCAAAAACAAAAAATTCTACTTCAGGCCCCCAAAATGAATTATCTCCAATTCCTGTACTTTTTAGATAATCTTCAGCTTTTTTTGCAATATTTCTAGGATCTTTAGAATATTTTTCATCAGATACAGGATCTTTTATATCTGCAATTACAGTTACTTGACCATCAACAAAAGGATCTATTTTTACAGTTGACTGGTCTGGAACTAGTAGCATATCGGATTCATCTATGCTTTGGAACCCTCTGATACTAGATCCATCAAAACCTGTTCCATTTGTAAATAGAGCATCATCTACTTCACTTATAGGAACAGAAACATGTTGCCAAACGCCAGGGAGATCAATAAATTTTATATCTAAAACATCACATCCGTTATCTTTCATTAGCTTTAGTGCATCTTTTGATTCATTAGCCATACTAAACTCCTAGAAAATATTATTAATTATAATTTTGTTATTTTATAATAACTATTAGGTGTTACAAAATTGTTAATTATATGACCAAAGAAAAACAAATTATTAATTTAGGAAAAGAATATCTAAATGATTGGATTTCAGAAAATCCAGAGAAAAGATTTGACTTAGAAGGACTAACTTTCAAAAATGAAGATTTTTCAGGATGGCGTCTTTCGAAAGCATTAATGAATAATTCGAAATTTATAGATTGTAATTTTACTGAAGCTGATCTATCTGAAATTTCTGCAATAAAAGCTGAATTTATCAATTCTAACTTTAGTAAAACAGCTCTTTATAGAGCAAATCTTTCAAGGGCTACTATAAAAAATTCAAACTTTGAAAATTCTTGGCTATACAGATGTGTTTTTTCTAATGCAAAAATAATTGATTGTAACTTTTATCTTGCTAAAGCTCAAAAAGTACGATGGCCTGAAGGTTTTCATCTAGAATAAATTATTTTATACTTTTTTTCTAACTGTAAAATAAGTTCCAATTGTAAGAAGAAAAATAGACAGAAAAAGAGCTAAACTTAAGCTTTCATCAAGCAGAAACCAGGATATGAAAATCCCAATTATAGGTTGAAATAAATTAAAAAATGTAACTTTTCCTGGCAGATAACTTCTTAGTAAATAAGTTTGAAGAATTATTCCCATCCCTGCAATCAATATTCCTTGATAAGCCATTGAAAGTATAAGTTTTAGCGAAATATTTAGAAATATATTTTCAAAGAATATAGCTAAAAATAATGACATTATAGACCCAACTACTGCTTCGGATAAAATAACTTGAGATTGACCAACTCTCTGGGTAATATGAGAAACCCAAATTAGCCTTGCCCCTAAAAGCATTGCTGAAATAAGCATTAATATGTCCCCAAATAAATATTCTGTAAAATTTTGATTTATTGAATCCCAAAATAAAACTACGACTCCTGAGTAAGCGGTTATTAGCCCAAGAGTTCGAGATAAGTTTAGCCGATCATTAGGGGTAAAAAAATGAGAAAAAATTGCAGCCCACAGCGGAAATGTAACTATCATTATTATTCCGTGACTTGCAAGAGTATGAGCCTGTCCGATATTATAAAAACCTATCTGTGCTGCAGGGAATAGTCCTGCTAAAACAATAGGAATAATATTATCCCTTTTTATTTTTAGAGAGTCTTTTTTATAAATAGCCCAAATTAATGCAATTATTCCGCCTAATGTAAACCTTAAGAACCCAACTAAAAAAGGAGTAGTATATTTCAGGCTAATTTTTACTGATGTTGGATTTCCTGACCATAAAAGGGCAACAAGTATAGATAAAAAATAACCTTTGTTATCTAGTTTCTTTCTAATGTCTTTATTATCGGCCATTTTTAAGAATTACAATTATTGATAAATTTTTTTATTTTATCAATATCTTTATTTCCATCAGTTTCTACTCCTGAAGAAACATCAACACCCCAGGGATTATGCAAGTTCACAATTTTAGATATATTATTGTGATTTAATCCTCCTGCTACAAAAACTTTTTTTGAAAATAGGGAAGAATATTTCTCCCAATTAAATACCTCTCCAGTTCCTCCAGAAGATTTTTTTGAAAAGGTATCAAGAATTACATATTCACATTTCGATAAATATTTATTTATTTTTGCCTCAACCTCTTGAATATTATGAGATGGTTTGATGTGAATTACTTTTAATACTTTAGTATTTATTGAATTAATATATTCTACAGATTCTTTTCCGCATAGTTGAACAAAGTCAAGATTAATTAATTCTGTTATTTTATTTACATGATTAATCTCATGGTCTTGAAACAAACCTACAAGATTGATTTTATTATTAGTTAAATGTAATAGTTTTGATATTTCTAATGCAGTATCTTTTTGAATATATCTTTTTGAATTTTCAATAAAATTTAGTCCCAAAAAGTCAATTTCAAGCTTACTTATTTTTTCAATAATATTTGTATCTCTTATTCCACAAATTTTAATTTTTGTTTCATTTTTATTCATTTAAACTTATTTCTTTGATAATTTTAGTTCGATCTTTAGATCTCATTATTGATTCTCCTACCAACAAACCATTAGCTCCAGCTTCAATCATTCGTTTTGCATCTAAAGAATTTTTAATTCCGCTTTCAGCTATCTTAAATATATTGCCAGGTACTAAGGGAGAGATTTTTTCAAAATTTTCTAACTCTGTTTTTAGAGTGTCTAAATTTCTATTATTTATTCCTAAAATCTTAATATCTGTTTCTAATGCAAAATCTAACTCTTTTTGATCAAAAATCTCTACTATGACACTTAATCCTATAGAACTAGCTAATTTGTAAAAATCAATATATTGTTCTCGACTCAAAATTCTAGTTATTAGTAATATACAATCAGCGCCTAAATTTTTTGCAAGATATATTTGATATTCATCAATAATAAAATCTTTTTGAAGTACTGGAACTTTTTTGTTTTTTGAAATTTTTAAAACTTTATTTAAATCGTTATTATGCCCCTTAAAAAAATCTTCTTCTGTCAGTACTGATATTGCGTCTGAACCAGATCGAATATACATTTCTGCCTGTTCTTTAGGGTCTAAATCTTGGTCTAAACTTCCTCCTGATGGAGATTGTCTTTTCATTTCAGAAATTAAGATGTTTTTTGAATTAAGTAAGTTTTCTAAAGGGAAAAAATTATCATAAATAAGTTTTTTATTTTTCAATGATTCTAAAGAAAGGATTTTTTTTTGATTTTTTATCCTGTCTTTTTTAGCAGATATTATTTTATCTAATATGCCCATTAGTTTTTATTAGTTATTTCTCTAAGTTGTATTAATTTTTTCAGAGCGTTTCCGTTAAATATATTTTCTTTTGCTTCTTCAAAACATTCTTCATTGCTTTTTTTCTCATCTGCTAATCTTAGAGCGATAGATGTGTTTATAAGAATTGAATTAAGTATAGATGTTTTTTCTAAATTATCTTCATTTCCCTTCATATTAAAACAATCAATTATTTTATTTGCAGATTCTTTTGGTGAATTTACAATTAGAAATTTCGAATCTCCTGTATTATTAGGCTTTATTATTGTTTCAGAGAAATTATTTTTTGAATCATAAATAATAGTATTTTTATCGAGTTCAATTTCATCTGCACCAGACTCTCCGCTAATAGTTATAATTCTTTCTGATCCTAATTTTTTACCAGCCAAAGCAATTTTTTTTGCATAAGCCTTATTAGGAGTCCCTATAACCTGTTTTTTTACTGAAGCGGGGTTTGTCAGTGGCCCCAAAAAGTTAAAAATTGTTCTTATTCCAATTTCTTTCCTGTGAGGTGCTGCAAATTTCATAGACGGATGAAAAGATTGAGCAAAAATAAATGTTAAGTCTATTTCGTGTAAACATTTTTCTACTTTGTCAGGTTGAATTAATATATTTATTCCAAGCTCTTCTAGTACATCAGCAGAACCGCTGTTTCCTGAAGCTGCTCTATTACCATGCTTAGCTACAGGTATGCCACAAGCAGAAACAAGTATAGCTGAAGCAGTTGATATATTGAACCACATTAATCCGCTTCCTCCTGTCCCGCAAACATCAATAGCATCATCTTTTCCTTGTATTTTTACTGAATACTCTCTCATTACTGAAGCCATTCCTGCTATTTCTTCTGAGGTCTCGCCTTTCATAGCTAAAGAAGTCATTATCGCGCCAAATTGAGAAGGGAGTAAATTTCCTGACATTATTTCATCCATACAGTAAGCAGATTCTTCAAAGCTTAAATCTTCTTTAGCAGAGACTTTTTTTATGATATCTGTAATATTCATTTGATCTTTAGAAAATTATTTAATATTTCTTTCCCATGCTCAGTTTCAATTGATTCAGGGTGGAATTGAACCCCTTCTAAGGATAATTTTTTGTGCCTAATTCCTTGGATTATACCCGACTCACTTCTTGCTGAAATTTCAAACTCATCAGAAAGTGAATTTTCATCAATTATTAATGAATGATATCTTACGGCTTTAAATGGGTTTGGTATATTTTGGAATATTCCTTTTTCATCATGAGTTATTTGTGAAATTTTTCCATGCATAATTTCTTTAGCTTGAATTATTTTTGCTCCAAATGAGTTCCCTAAACATTGATGACCCAAACAAACTCCAAGAACAGGAATTTTTTCAGAAAAATATTTAATTGCCTCATTTGAAATTCCAGCATTTTCAGGATTAGAAGGTCCAGGAGATATAACTAAATGACTTGGAGAGAGGTTTTCGATTTTTTCTGTTGATGTCTCGTCATTTCTAATAACAGATACATCAACTCCAAGTTCTGATAAATATTGGAATAAATTATAAGTAAATGAATCATAATTATCTAAAAGAACAATCATTTTAAATTTCTTTCTGCATCATCAACAGATTTTACTAATGCCATCATTTTATTTAATGTCTCTTCATACTCATACTCTACCTTTGAGTCTGCAACAATTCCTCCTCCTGCTTGGAGAAATACAGTTTTATCTTTAAGCATCAATGTTCTTATAGCTATGCAAGTATCCATATTGCCATTGTAAGAAAAATAACCTACACCTCCTGAATAAGGGCCTCTTTGTTCTGGCTCAAGTTCAGATATTAGTTGCATAGCACGAACCTTAGGAGCGCCAGAAACTGTACCTGCAGGAAATGCTGCTCTGAGAGCATCAAACTCGTCATATTGTTTATCAAGGGTACCTGTTACATTGGAAACAATATGCATAATGTGAGAATATTTTTCAATTTCCATTTTTTGATTAACGTTTACTGTTCCGGGTTTAGAGACTCTCCCAACATCATTTCTCCCTAAATCTAGTAACATTAGGTGTTCAGCTAATTCCTTCTCATCAGAAATGAGTTCGCTTGCAATTTGATCATCTTCTTCTATGTTATTTCCTCTAGGTCTAGTGCCTGCTATGGGATGAACAGCAATTTCTTTGTCAGTAGACTTTACTAATAGCTCTGGAGAAGCTCCTAATATTTCAAAATCTTTAAAATTTAAAAGAAACATATAAGGAGATGGATTTATAGTTCTAAGGCATCTATAAATATCTAATGCTGAAGCATTAGTTTTTTTTGTTAACCTCTGAGAAAAAACTATCTGAATAATTTCTCCGGAGTAAATATTTTCAATACATTTTTCTATAGCAAATTTATATTCTTCTTTTGACATATTTTTTTTATATTGATCAATTAATTCTTCTTTTGTTTTTTCGTCATCATTTGAGATCGAAGAAATTTTATTATATTCATCGGGAATAGGTTTTTTAATTAAGTCATATATTTCTTGAATCTTTTTTAAAGAATTTTCATATGTTTCATTTAAGTTTTCTGAATCGTTTATCTTTGCATAATTTACTATAAAAATTGTTTGCTTTACGTGGTCAAAAACTACTATCGAGTCAGTAATCATAAAAATTGACTCGGGGACATCTAAATTAGATGCTTTATTCTTTGGGACACTTTTTTCAAAGTAAGAGATTGTCTCATATGAGAGATAACCAACTGCACCTCCAGTGAATATAGGAAGCTCTTTTATTTCAGGTACTTTATATGAGTTGATTTCATCTTTTATAATTTCTAAAGGGTCAACTTCTCCAAATTCTTCATTTTTTCCAGTTTTTATAATTTTTTTGGGATTAGTTCCAATAATTGAATATCTTGCTAGATTTTCTCCTCCGGTTATTGATTCCAAAAGAAAAGAATAATTGTCTTGAGATAATTTTAAGTAAATAGATAAAGGTGTATCTAAGTCTGCTCTGATTTCTCTATAAATGGGAATCAGATTATATTCTTTAGATTTTTTAATAAAGTCTTCAAGTTCAGCTTTATTGCTCATTTTTACCAAATTTTCTTATAAGTTGAGACTTTCATTTTATCACGAACAAGTTCCATCGTTTCATTTGCAGATTTTCTTGCGTTTTCTACGCCTTTATCTAAAGCTTCTTCAACTAAATTCATATTTGATTGGAAGTACTCCCTTCTTTCTCTGATAGGTTCTAAGAAATCATTAAGTATATTTGCAAGATAATTCTTAATTTCTACGTCTCCAATATTACCTTCTCTATATCTTTTTTTGAAATCTTCAACATTTTTATCTTCTGATGTGAATGCATCAAGATATTGAAAAACTGGATTACCTTCTACTTTGCCAGGAATGTCCGCTCTTACCCTATTGGGATCTGTGTACATTCCTCTTACTTTTTTTTCCACAGACTCTTTCGTGTCGGATAACAGAATAACATTTCCTTGGCTTTTGCTCATTTTTCCCTTACCATCAGTACCTGACAATCTGCCAACTTTTCCTATTAATGTTTCTGGTTCTGGAAATACTTCTCCATACATCCTGTTAAATTTCCTAGCTATTTCTCGTGACATTTCAAGATGTGGAGCTTGATCTTCACCTACTGGTACCAAATGAGCTCTTGGTAGCAATATATCTGCTATTTGACTAATAGGATAATTATAAAAACCTGCACTTCTTCTCTCTACAGGAAGGGAGTCAAGTTCTCCTTTTAGTGTTGGGTTTCTTTCTAACATTCCCAAAGGTGTTATAAATGATAAAAGCATTGATAATTCCGCATGCTCTGGTACGTAGCTTTGAATTACAAAATTTGATTTTTCTGGATCTAATCCAACAGATAACCAATCTAATGTGACATCAATAACAGATTTTTTAATTAGATCAATTTCATGAAAATGATCGCTCAGTGCTTGATAGTCAGCAATTAAAAAATTACAGTCATATTCATCTTGAAGGGATATCCAGTTATGAAGAGCTCCAACATAATGACCTAAATGCAAAGCGCCAGTTGGTCTTATTCCGGTAAGGATTCTTTTTTTATTTGCCATGTTTTTATGTATTTAAATTATTAAGTTAATTGTCTCCAATTATTATCTAATTTTTCATAGACATTCTCATACTGATTAATAAGATTTTTATAACTATCTAGATTTTTTTTCATGTAATTAAGGTTTTCTTCAACGTGATTAAGGCTCTTTGAGCCAATTATTATTACATTGATTTCATTTTTAGAAAGTGCAAATGCCATAGACATTTCTATTGGATCTATTTCGTTGACATTTATATCAATTTCTTTTGTCATTTTCATTACACGATCAAAATATTCATCATAAGCACTTCCAAAATGTTCATGTGTTTCATCATTTGTATGATTTTTAACTCCTAAAAGAGCTGCATTTCCTATAGGTCTTTTTGCTATTATGCCTAAATTTCTTTTTTTTGCTTCACTTAGAATATTTTTTGTTCTTGCCCTTTGATCTGCGATGCTATAACTGGTTTGTAAAGTATCAAATAAATTAGACCTTACAGCCCAGTCGGCAGCTTCATTATCTCCAGAATATCCCATAAATTTTATTTTTCCTTCAAGTTTACAATCTTGCAAGGCTCTTATAACATCTCCTTGTTCAAGAAGGTGTGTTTCACATGAATGCAATTGAACTAAATCAATAACTTCTGTTTTAAGGCTCACCAAGCTATTTTCAACAGAATCTTTTATTTTTTTATAAGTCCATTCAGAATCCGGTGAAGTAGTCCTTCCTGTGCCAGCTTTAGTAGCAAGAAAATATTCTTCTCTTCTATGCCCAACAGCATTTCCTACAATGGATTCACTATCCATATACATTGCGGCGGTGTCTAAAAAATTAATTCCGTTATCCAAAGCGGTGTTTAAAATTTTTTCAGCTGTTTTAAATTCCTCATTTCCTAATTGAAATCCTACCTGAGCTAAACCTAGCCCTAGTTTACTCACCTCTATATTAGTTTTTCCGAAAGTATTATTTTCCATAACTTCTCCTTAAACAAAATTGCAAAAAAAACTTTCGTTCTTTTTGCAATTTCGACTTTATATAAAAAATATATAAATATAAACTATGAAGCTTTACCAATCTTGAACATCTTAGTTCCACACACAGGACAAACGCCTTGTGTAGCAGGTCTGCCGTTTTTCATAGTTATTTGTTGGGGATTACTCATATTTTGCTTCCCCTTGCATTTCATGCAATACGCTTCCATATTTCCTCCGGTTCATGAACCTTAGTTTTATTTGGATATCTACTTTATATACTATTCAAAATAAAAATTCCATATTTATTGTCTACAAATTTACTCTAAAAATGAGTATGAATACTTTTTTTCTTGAAATTATAAAAAATAAACTGATTTTATTTAAATTGTTAAAATATAATTTATACTGAAATAAATAATATTTAATTAAATTGAAAAATACTGAATCTCTACTAAAGAATATAGAAAATCTAGAAAAATCAGCATCAAATGAGTTGAAAAAATATACTGATCTGAATGATTTGGAAGATTGGAGAATTAAATTTCTTGGCCGAAATGGTGAATTATCAGAGATGATGAAGGTAATGAAAGATATTTCCCCAGAAGACAAAAGATTAATTGGGCCGAAATTGAATCAACTTAAAGATAATTTAAACAAATTATTTGAAAATTCAAAAATATCGTTATCAGATAATCAAAGTAATGAAGATGCTTTTGACATAACTTTGCCAGGTAGGAATCTATCATATGGTTCATTGCATCCAACTACACTTATAATAAGAGAAATTTGTGAAGCTTTTAGATCAATGGGGTTTCAAATTTATGAAGGCAACGAAATTGAAACTGAAAAATATAATTTTGATCTTTTGAATATCCCTGCAGATCATCCTGCAAGAGATCAGTGGGACACAATATGGCTAGATTTAAAAAACAGTAATGATAAATATCTTCTAAGAACTCATACTTCTCCTATGCAAGCTAGAATTATGGAGAAAAATGAGCCACCTATAAGAGTTGTGGTTCCTGGAAAATGTTACAGATATGAAGCAACTGACGCGACTCATGAATGGGAATTTCATCAGATAGAAGGTTTAGCAATTGATAAGAATATTTCATTTTCAGAACTAAAAGGAACTCTTTATCAGATGGCTAGAAAAATATTTGGATCAGATCAAAAAGTTAGATTTAGATGTGATTTTTTTCCTTTTGTTGAACCAGGAGTAGACATGTCTATTCTTTGGGAAGGTAAATGGATAGAAATTTTGGGAGCGGGTATGGTTCATCCAAAAGTACTTCAAGGAGTAGGTTATGATCCTGAAAAGTATAGTGGATTTGCTTTTGGAATTGGCCCAGAAAGAGTATCTATGCTAAAAAATAAAATTAAAGATATTAGAAATTTTCATGCAAACGATTTGAGATTTCTAAGTCAATTTGTAAATTAAAATATGAAATTATCAATCAGTTGGCTAAAAGAATATGTTGGATTTAATAAATCTGTAAAAGAAATTTCTGAGAACTTGACCATGATAGGAAATGAAGTTGAATCTATTGATACTACAGGTGATATTCCTGGAGTTATTGTAGCTGAAATTCAAGAAATATCTTCTCACCCCAACGCAGATAAACTTAAATTAGCAAAAGTATTTGATGGAAATAAATCCTATAATATCGTTTGTGGTGCCCCTAATATTGAAGAAGGGCAGAAGATTTTTTTAGCAACGGTGGGTTCAAAACTGCCAGATCCTTCTAATGATTCTCTTTTTGAAATCAAGAAATCTAAAATTAGAGGAGAAATTTCTGAGGGAATGATTTGCTCAGAAAAAGAACTTGGTATCAGCGAAAATCATGAAGGAATTATGGTTTTATCAACTGATCATATTTTAGGAGAGCCTTTAGGTAAATATTTCTCTGAAACAGTTTTAGATATTGACGTAACCCCAAATAGAGTGGATTGTTTGTCAATTGTAGGATTAGCAAGAGATCTTTCGGCAAAGTTTTCATCAAAACTTAATTATACCTATTCTGTAAATTATGAATTAAATGAAAAAAATAAAATTGTAGAAATACAAGACCCGGACCTTTGCCCTAGGTATACTGGGGTAACAATAGATTCAGTAACTATAGGAGAGTCTCCTACGTGGCTAAAAGAGCGTTTGATATCTATAGGAGAAAGGCCTATTAACAATGTTGTTGATATAACTAACTACGTTATGTTTGAGTTAGGTCAACCACTCCATGCTTTTGATTTAGATAAAATTCAAGGTGGAAAAATTATAGTTAGAGAATCTAAAGATAAAGAAAAAATTAAAACTTTAGATGGTATTGAAAGAGAACTACCCAGAAGCTCTATAGTAATATCTGACGAAGAAAATAATACAATAGGTTTAGCAGGAATCATGGGTGGAAATAACTCTGAGATAGAATCTTCTACAACTACTGTTTTTTTAGAATCTGGAAATTGGAACCCTTCATTAATTCGAAACACATCAAAGCAATTAGGATTATCAACTGAAGCATCAATAAGGTTTGAAAGAAACTTAAATCCTGAATTAGCCATTTATGGACTTTCCAGAGCCACCGATCTAATTCTTCAAATTGCAGGAGGAAATATTCGTGATGGAATTGAAGATAATTACCCTGGTAAAAAAGAAACTATTGAAAAAATAACTCTTGATAGAGAAAATTTAAAAAAACATTTAGGTCTTGAGATTCCAAATGAAACAGTCTCAAAAACATTATCGAATTTAAATTTTCAATATGATTTTAATGAAGAAAAAGAAATTTGGAAAATTTCTAAACCATTTTGGAGAAGTGATATTGAAATTCCTGAAGACATACATGAAGAAATAGCTAGAATTATAGGATACGATGAAATTCCATTAACTTATCTTTCTGGTAGTGTTCCAAAATGGGAACCCAATGTATCTCTAGATACAAAAAATATGGCTCAAGACATATTAGTTGGGGCAGGGTTAAGTGAAACTATTTCTTATTCTGCTGTATCAGAGAAATTATTTTCTTTTACTCCTGAGATTTTCAACTTAGGAAATAATATTACGCTTCAAAATCCTATATCAAATGAATATTCAATTTTGAGAAAAAGCTTAATTCCCTCTTTGATTTCTGCTGCATCTAGAAACTCAAATAATTGGAAAGGGCCAATAAAATTATTTGAAATAGGGAATGTTTTTTGTGAAATTGATTCTAAAGTAGTAGAAAAAACTATGATAGCAGGAATCATCACAGGTCCAAGAGAAGAACTTTCCTTAGAGTCTGATAACTCAAAAATAGGTTTCTTTGATATCAAGGGAGTTGTAGAGCTTTTAGCAAGAACATTAAATTTTAATTTCCAATCTAAAGGTTATAAAGATAAAACATTTTCTCAACAAAGATCAGCTTTAATATTTAATAAAAACATCAATGATTCAGTCGGTTTTATGGCTGAATTATCTAAGCAAACACTAAGTGATAATGATTTTTCTACAACTGAGGCAGCGGTTTTTGAAATTGATTTACAAAAAATCATTAGCTCTCAAAAAAGTTTTATTTACAAGGATTTTTCACAATATCCTCAAGCCCATAGAGATTTGTCGCTTATATTGGATAAATCAATTAATTTTTCAGAAATTGAAGAAATCATATATTCCGAAAACTTAGTAGAAAATTGTTTTGTATTTGATATTTATCAAGGAGATGAAATTCCTGAGAATAAACATAGTATTTCTTTAAGAATAAATTACCAATCTTTATATGAGACCTTATCATCTAAAAGATTAGATAAAATTGAAAAAAATATACTTAAAAATCTAGAAAAAAAATTAGGTATATTTATTAGAGAGCAATAAATGGCTAAGAAAAAGAAATCTCATTATCATGCAGATATGCTTACTGTTGAAGAGGCAAGAGAAAAAATACTTTCTCAATTTAATCCCTTAGAAGAAGTAAGTTTAGATATAGATAATGCTTTAGGATGTGTGATTTCTAAAGATATTATTTCAACTTTTAGTGTTCCTCCTTGGAATAACTCGGCAATGGATGGATATGCCATAATTCATCAAGATGTCAAAAATGCATCTGAAGAAAATCTAATTTATTTAAAAGTTATAGAAGAAATTGCTGCAGGAGAATTGCCAGAAAAAAAAATAAGCTCTGGTTTAGCTTCTAGAATTATGACGGGTGCCCCAATTCCAGAAGGAGCAGATGCAGTCATTCCTTTTGAAGATACAAATGAACTTAACTCTAAATCACCTGAATTAATAGGAATAAAAATAGATGCAGAAAAATTTGAGAATATCAGAAAAAAAGGAGAAGATATTTCTCAGGGAGAAGTAGTTATAAGTAATGGAAATGAAATTACTCCAGCAGTAGTGGGGGTATTAGCTTCAATGGGTCTATCTAAGGTGGATGTTTATAGAAGGCCTAAAATAGGAATATTATCAACAGGCAATGAACTATTAGAACCAGGTCAAAGTTTAGAAAAAGGAAAAATTTATAACTCAAATACCCACACTATTTTATCTTTGACAAAAATATATGGTGCGGATCCAGAAACTCAGACCCATTCAAAAGATACGATTGAAGACTTAGAAAATAAACTTAATAATTTTGAGCATGTGGACATGATTGTAACTTCAGCAGGTGTTTCTAAGGGTGATTATGATGTTGTTAAAGACGTCTTGAATAAAAATGGTGATATGAATTTCTGGTCAGTAAATATGAGACCAGCTAAACCTCTTGCTTTTGGAAAAATCAATATTAATGGAAGGAATATTCCTTTATTAGGATTGCCCGGAAATCCTGTTAGCTCAATGATTGCATTTGAAAAATTTGGGAGATATGCAATAGATAAAATGATGGGAAAGCAAATCAGGCATAGACCTATCATCAAAGCGATATTACAAGAAGATATTCCGAATCATGATGGAAGGCGGCTATATGCAAGAGTAAAGGTTGAAAAATCTAAAGATTCATCTGAAATTATTGCCATTCCATTAAAAAATCAAAGTTCAGGAGTTCTAACATCAATGTTTTTATCAAATGGATTAGCAATTTGTCCTTCAGGTACTGATATACTTAATAAGGGTCAAGAGATTGATGTTGAAATGTTTGGCTGGAATGAAGAAATTTCCAAGATAATTAATAAGGATTAATATGGCTACAAAAAGTAATGAAAATATAAAAACCGATGAAAAATTTGTGATTGATTTTGAATCTTTTGAAAAATCAGAATTGTCTCTAAATTTTTTGATTATTGATAAGTTTTTTGATGTTTCTGATAGAAAAGATTTATTATCTTTATCTGTCTCTGAATTATTAAAGAAAATTTCTGAAATTGAAAAAGATTTGGAAGAAAAACCAGAAAATCACCTTTTGAAAAAATTTGTTCTTCCTGGAACATCTCTTATCGAAGCCGTTTTTAGAATTTTGATTCTTAATGGAAATAAAGGCATGTCTATAGCTGAAATGGAAGAACAACTCAAAATTGCTTGGGCCACAGTGATTTATCTAAAATCATACACTCAAGAGACTATTTCTGAAATGCTTATATCAGAGAATGAGTACTTTATAGTAAAAGAAGATTAGGGTATATATTTTCTTGAATTTTTAGTTTGTTCTGAAGACCACTTGAAAAATAAAACAGTTAATGTTCCTAGAAAAATTGTATTTCCTGGTAACCACATTATCAACCCCCCTATTTTCTGATCTTCTATAGCTTCTATACCAAATAACCTTTGAATATTTTCTCCGTATATCACACCGTCTGATAATGTTATAAAAGCCGCTACAACAGATGTGGGAGTAACTGCCAATAGAAGATAAGCAATTCTCATGGGAAGGCTTATTCTTTTTGATCCCAAATTTACTCCTATTAGTGGCCACCAAAATAAAAAACCACTTAATAGAAATGAAAAATGTTCAAAATAATGAATTGTATTAAGCTCCAACGCATAGTTGAAAAATACTGGTAAGTGCCAAGTCCATAAGCAAGCAATATAAAATATCAAAGTAAATTTTGGAGATGTTAGTTTTGATAAAAATTTTCTAAAATAACTTTTTGGCCTTACAAAATCAGCCATTCCTATTCGAATAATTCTAGGAAAAAACCAAATGTTTGCTGAAAAAAATAAACCAGATAAAAACAATGGGGGTACAACCATTATCATTAGTAAATGTTGTATCATGTGTACCCAAAATGTTTCATCATATCTACCAAAAGGCCCTATGAATGCAGTAATAAGAAAAAGATAAGCTAATAATCCCCTAAAGAATTTTATTATCAAAACTTTTGATTTGCTGTTCCGAATTAATCTGTAAGATCCTACCGTATAAACAAATAAAGCAATTATTAAAATATAAAATAAATTGGTATCAAGACCCCAGTCTAGAAAAAAATCAATTATTGGTATGTCATTATTCAAATTAAGATTTTAAATTTAGTTTCCATAGCCATGAAAAGCAGATAAAAGAATGAATAAAGAAAAGATAAACACGCCTATAACCATACAAGTTACAAATATGTATGAGAATAGCTTGTGGTCAAATCTCAAGTGCATAAAAAATGCTACAACTAAAGCAAATTTTACTAAAGAAAAACCTAGCATGGCAGGTACCAATATATATCTCAAGCCTTCTTGATCAAACCACCAAACTTCAACTAGTGTTATAGCTCCTAATATCGCTGCTATTGCCCAATAATAACCTGGGCCAGCATGCCCTTTACCTGAAGTCATCCAAACCATAAAACCTTTTGCTCTTTTTACAAAATCTCCAAATGGGTGCTCACTTTTTGGATTTGGCTCAGCTTCTGATGTTTTTGGTATTTTCCACCAACCGTTACCATCATGTTCAAATAAATCTTTTAAGAATGACAAATCATACTCCTATCTAATGGGCTCCTTCCCAAGGGATTCCTCCAGGAGGAACTCCATCTCCAGCTGTTATTAAATATAATAATCCAAAAATAAGAATCCACACAATATCGACAAAGTGCCAATATAATCCAGCAATTTCTAGATCAACCGCATTATCACTTGTTAGGTTTCCATTAAATTCGTTATAAAGTAAAAAAATTAGCCAGAGTATTCCTAGCGATACATGAGCTCCATGTAAACTAGTTAAGGTGAAAAATGTAGATCCAAACAAGTTTACTTGTGGAGTCATTCCAATATGAGCAAAATGACTAAACTCGTAAACCTGAAAACCCATAAATATTAACCCCATTATTATAACGGCAAATAACCAAAGCTTAGCTAATCCCATTTTAGATTCTTTTAGATAATGTAATGCAAGTACTATTCCTAGTGAACTCATTAATAATACAAATGTACTAACTGTTGTGATTGGAATGTCTAATGTGTCTGCTGGATATGGACCGTTAAGGCTTTTATTTCTATAAGCCATAAATGTTCCAATAAATGTTCCGAAGAACATTACATCTGAACCAAGAAAAGCCCACATTAATAATTTTTTATTACTAACTCCTGTAGAGTTATTAATTTCTTCTCCATGGTGTACTGTTATATTATCGCTTGACATTATTCCTCTTTCTAATGATGATCTTGGCCAGGTTCATTTACAGGTTCAGTCGACCAACCTATTGATCCCCAAAATACTAGTATTAATCCTATTGCTACCAAAGCATATGTGTACATAACTCCTAATGCTGCTAATGAAAGACCTATTCCTATAAACAAAGGATAATAAGACAAATCAGGCAAATGAATATCAGATTCATTTACTTTAGAGGTGTCTTCTACTTTAGCCTTAGGAGTTAAATCTCCTTTTGGGCTTCCTTCTAAAAGGCTTGGATATTTTTTATACCACCAATCGTCTATATGTGATACTTCAGGAAGTTTTGCAAAATTATAATGAGGAGGAGGTGAAGAAATTGACCATTCTAAAGTTCTTCCATCCCATGGGTCACCTGGAGCTAATTTTTTATTTCTCATAGAATAAATTACATTTATCATGAATGAAGCAACCGCTATAGCAATAGTGAAACCACCGATTGTAGCTGCTAAGTTAGATAACTCCCATCCCATATTGTCGGCATATGTATAAATTCTTCTAGGCATTCCGTTCATACCAAGCCAATGCATTGGAGCAAACTGAAGGTTAAATCCTATCATCATTAATATAAATATTATTTTTCCTAATCTTTCACTTAAGAAATATCCAAAAAATTTAGGCCACCAAAAGAACATACCTGCAAAAATCGCAAATATTGCTCCTCCAAAAAGTACATAATGAAAATGAGCAACAATATAATATGTATCTTGTTGTTGAGCATCTGAGGGAGAAACAGCATGTGTTACACCAGATAAACCTCCTATGGTAAACATAGCTATAAATCCAATTGAAAATAGCATAGCTGTTGTTAATCTAATAGATCCTCCCCATAATGTAGCCATCCAGTTAAATATTTTTACACCTGTAGGAACGGCAATGAACATTGTGGATATTGTGAATGCTGTGTTAGCTGCAGGTCCTAGCCCTACAGTGAACATATGATGACTCCAAACAAACCAACCCATAAATCCAATTCCAGCTCCTGAAAAAATTATAAAGCTATATCCAAATAAAGGCTTTCTAGCAAATGTTGGTAAAATTTCAGAAACAATACCCATGGCAGGTAAGATTAATATGTATACTTCTGGATGCCCAAACAGCCAAAAAATATGTTGCCAAAAAATAGGGTCTCCTCCAGCCTCAGAATTGAAGAAATTAGTACCATAAACTCTATCAGCAGTCATTTGAATCCCTGCTACACCAAGTATTGGTAGTGCTAGCACTATAAGAATAGATGTAATGAAAGTCATCCAAGTGAATACAGGCATTCTCATAAAAGACATTCCTGGTGCTCTCATATTTATTATTGTTACAATGAAATTTAATCCTGCAGCTATTGATGCTACCCCAAGAACGTTAAGCCCCATTACCCAGTAAGTCATTCCATTTCCGGGATTAAATTGAACCGTAGAGTTTGGAGGATATCCAAACCATCCTCCATTGGGAGCGCCTCCAGTAAACCAACTAATATTCATTAGGATAGAACCAAACACAAATACCCATAAACTAAGTGCATTTAGTCTTGGAAAAGCAACATCTCTTGCTCCAATTTGCAAAGGCACTAGCCAATTGAAAAAAGCTGCGGATAAAGGCATAACAACCAAAAATACCATAGTTGTACCATGCATAGTAAACAGCTGATTATATAATTCTGGATCAATAATATCTGCTTCAGCATGAGAAAGTTGAAGTCTGATTAATAGGGCTTCTATTCCGCCCATAATAAACCAAAAAAATGAAACTATACCATACATAGTTCCAATTTTTTTGTGATCAACAGTTCCGACCCAAGACCAAATTCCATAATGACTCATAGGTCTAGGAAATAACCTTGGAAGACCGAATTGTTTTGGTTTACTTATTGTACTCAATTTATACCTCTTCTACTTATTATATGTAGCCGAACTTTCTGACGAAGGCTTTAGGCTTAATAAATATTTTGCTATTTGTTCTATTTGTTCTGTTGATAGTTGATTTTCTTCTTTGTATATTACAGCATGGTTTTTCATTCTTGTCCCAAGCTTAATTTTGTCAGGGTTTTCAATCCACTTAACTAGATTGTCGTAGTTGTTTTCTTTTATTCCTGCACCAAGTGTAATTCTGTTACCGAAATGGGTTAAGTTTGGCGCTGAGACAATAGCAGAATTTTCTTTATCTTTTTTCCATTCTTCCCAACGATTATATTGAGCATCTATTTCTTTAGTGTATGCTCCCTTTTTATAAGAATCATATGTGTGACACATGCTACAATTTCCAACAAATAGTTTTCGCCCTTCGTCTTCATCCGAGCCACTAGCCAACTTAGCAGGAGGAGTCCTCATATCATTTAGCCAGTCTTGATAGTCTTCTTGGGTGTGAACAATAACTCTAAATCTCATCATTGCATGAACAATACCGCAAAATTCTGCACACTGTCCATAATATAACCCAGGATCATCTGCTTTTATATATAATTGGTTCTCATGATTAGGAACCATGTCTAATTTTCCTGCGATTTTTGGTATCCAAAATGAATGCAATACATCCTGAGAAGTAATTTTTACAATAACATCAGTGTCTTCAGGTAGATGCAGTTCATTAGCAGTAACGACTTCTTCTGTTGGATATTTGAATTCGAACCACCATTGATGGCCAGTTGCTTCAATTACTAATGATTCTTCTTCATTGGGCATTACTTGAGTCTCCCAAATCGCTAAAACTGTAGGTATAGCTATTATTACAACTATGATTGCTGGAATTATTGTCCAAGTTATTTCTAACTTTAAATTTCCATGAGTTTGAACTGGTAGCTTGTCATCCTTTTTTCTGTATTTAAATGTCAGAAAAATTATTCCACCTTCAACAATAATAAATACCACTACCGCGATCCAAAATGTAAATAGGAATAGATTTTTTTGCAGTTCTGCTACTGGCCCATGAGTTCCAAATGTTGATTGAGGACTTTCAGGGCTACAAGCCATAGCAAATAGCAACAGCGCAAATATAATACTAGCTCTAATTACAGACTTCATTCTCTTCTTTATCATATAATTTTTGAAATAGATCAAATAAAAAATTAATTTAATCTAAATACATTGTAAGTTTTTTTACTGTTTTAGACACCAAGAATTATAGCATTTATTGAGATTTATTGTAATTATCAAAAAAAAGCAAAATTAAAAAAATATTTTATGAAAGTTTTAGTAGCTACAACGAACTTAGGAAAAATTAAAGAATTTGAAGGGATTTTTCCAAAAAATATCGAAATATTGACTCTTAGAGATTTCAATATAGATATAGATGTTGAAGAAACAGGTAAAACCTTTCATCAAAATGCATTTTTGAAGGCAAATGAATATTATAAACTGTCTAATATTCCCACAATATCTGAAGATTCAGGTTTAGAGGTGAGTGAATTAAAAGGAGAACCGGGTATTTACTCAGCTAGATATGGAGGAGAAAACCTGAATGATCAGGACAGGGTTGATCTAATATTAAAAAAATTATTGCCTGTACCGAATAACAAACGTCAAGCAAGGTTCATTTCAGTCATTTGTGGAGTTGGATTCACTAGTAAACCAATTTATTCAGANGGGCTTCTTGAAGGATTTATTTCGNAACATAAAGAAGGTAAAAATGGATTTGGATATGATCCAATTTTTATACCACTCGGAAGTAACAAAACAACAGCTTCAATGTCAAAAGATGAAAAAAACAATATTTCTCATAGAAGAAAGTCTATAGATAATTTTCTTAAAATACTTATAACGGATAAAATAATTTAAACAATGAAAAATATTTTTGATAAATTTAATAGGCCTGTAAAAGATCTAAGGATTTCAGTTACTGATAGGTGTAATTTTAGATGTACTTATTGTATGCCAAAAGAAGTGTATGGAGAAGCTTTCAAATTTTTACCTAAGGAAGAGCTTCTTGATTTTGATGAGATAGAAAAAATTGCAAAAACCTTTGCTTCTATTGGGGTAACAAAAATAAGATTAACTGGCGGAGAACCTTTAGTTAGAAAAAATATAGAAGATTTAATTCGCANACTTTCTAAAATTGAAGGGATTGAAGATATAGCCATGACAACAAACGGATATTTGTTGGAGTCTAAGCTAGATTCTCTAATTGAATCAGGACTGAATAGAATCACAGTATCTCTTGATGCGATTGATGAAAAAACATTCAAAAAAATGAGCGATCAAAATTTTGATGTAAACAAAGTATTATCTGCAATTAATATGGCAAATAAGAAAGGTTTTGAACAGATAAAAGTTAATTGTGTCGTTCAAAAGGGAGTTAATGAGCATTCAATACTAAGCCTGTTAGATTATTTTAAGGAATCTAATAATATTGTTAGATTTATCGAATATATGGATGTTGGTAACTTAAACGGTTGGGAATTGTCTCAAGTTTTATCTATTAAAGATATTTTAGAAATTATTGAACAAGAATATAAGGTTCAACCTTTGGATGAAAATTATCCTGGAGAAGTAGCTAAAAGATATTTATTAGAAGATTATTCATCAGAATTTGGATTCATTAGTTCAGTTTCAAAACCTTTTTGCACTTCATGTACTAGAGCCAGAATAACAATGGATGGCAAATTAGTAACATGCTTATTTGCAAATAATGGATTGGATTTACGAAAACCATTAAGAAATGGTTGTACTCAGGAAGAACTTGATGAAATAATTTCCAAAGTATGGACAAATAGATCCGATAGATATTCTGAAATTCGTCATAAACTTTCTGCTTCTAAAAATCATAAAAAAATCGAGATGTTTCAGATTGGTGGTTAGAAAATTATGTTAGAAGAGATAACAATTTTTTCTGATGGTTCTTCACTTGGAAACCCGGGACCTGGAGGTTTTGGAGTTATTATGAGATGGAAAGATAAGGAAATAAAAATTTCTGAAGGTTTTAGAAAAACCACTAATAATAGAATGGAGCTTTTAGGCCCAATAACTGCTTTGAAAAAATTGAAAAACCCTCAAAATGTCTTAATTACAACTGATTCAAGGTATGTTATAGACGGCATTGAAAAAGGCTGGGCAAAAAAATGGAAGCAAAATAACTGGATGAGAGATAAGAAAAATAAGGCTCTTAATTCTGATCTATGGGAATTACTAATAAACCAATGCGATTATCATCTTAGTGTAAAGTTTAAATGGGTAAAAGGGCATAAAGGTCATGCTGAAAATGAGGAATGTGATTTGTTAGCCAAAGAAGCTGCAATGTCTAGTGATCTTAAAATCGATGAAATTTTTGAGTTGAAGGAATTAGAATAATGGAACAAAATAAATTTTCACATCTTGATAAGGATGGATCAGCAAATATGGTTGATATATCAGAAAAAAATATAACTTCTAGATCTGCATTTGCATCATGCACAGTATTTCTTTCTGAAAAAGCTTACCAACTAGTAAAACAAAATCAAATTGAAAAAGGCAATGTGTTAAATATAGCTAAGATCGCTGCAATATCAGCATCAAAAAAAACTCATGATTTAATTCCTCTTTGCCATCAAATCCCTCTTAGTAAAGTTGATATTGATTTTATATTGAATGATGAAAAGAATACTATTCATATCCAAGGCACTGCTTTAACTGATTGGAAAACTGGTGTTGAAATGGAAGCTTTGACAGCAGTTTCAATTGCATCTTTAACAATTTATGACATGTGTAAATCTGTAGATAAAAGTATTCGAATAACTGATATTCAACTGGATAAAAAAACCGGAGGAAAATCTGGTAATTACACTAGAAAATGAAAATTTAATTGACTCATATTTCTAATGTTTTTTATNTAACAGTTATATAGGTAACATGTTAAACTAGTTGTTAATAAATATGGCTACGTAGCTCAGGGGTTAGAGCGAGCGCTTCAT
>PASM01000017.1 GCA_002711965.1 Chloroflexota bacterium
ACATCTTTACATACTAATGCTCTTGGTAGTCCTCTTCCAAAATTCACTGCAGTTACTACATTATTATGAGATGGATCAATTTCTCTTATAGTTCTTCCAAGCCAACCATCAGGTGCTATACTTTCAGATTCGGCTGTATGCCAAATATCCATAGATCGAAAATGCGATCTATTAGGTACGGGATAACCAATTCCATTAATCACAGCAACATTATTGTTATCCCATAATTTTTTTATTTCACCCATTTCCGGATGAAACCCCAGTGAGCCGTTTATATCTATTACATCACTTTCTGTTAGGTGAATTGCAGATCTAGAGTCGTGGTATATTCCGTTGGTATATGGAACTATTGTGTTCATAGCATCATTACCTCCAGAAAGTTGAATAACCACTAAAGATTTTTCTTTTGTTTCTGCCAATATGACCTCCAGCAAAGTTTTGATTTATAGGAATTTTAAACCTATTTGAAAAATTTACAATAGTTTTCATACTATTCGAATAAGAATGAAAATATGGTGCCGAGGGGGAGAGTCGAACTCCCACGCCCATAAGGACACTACGCCCTCAACGTAGCCTGTCTACCATTTCAGCACCCCGGCAGTGGCAGGAGCGGGAGGAGTCGAACCCCCGACCTCTGGTTTTGGAGACCAGCGCTCTAGCCAACTGAGCTACGCTCCTTAGTATGGAACTTTAATTCTAACATTAGTAAATAAAATTTAATTACTAATTACGTAATTATGTTTACAGTTATCTTATTAAATTAAAAATTCAAGCATGCTAGGAAAACTTAACATGCTTGAATCGTTATTCAAAAAACTAGATAGCGTTTTTACCTGACTCACCGGTTCTTACTCTGATTACCTCAGATATTTCAGAAATAAAAATCTTTCCATCACCGATTTGTCCTTCTTCATTTGTTCTAGCAGCAGAAATTATTGCGTCAACTACGCCCTTTTGATTTGATTTTTCTGTCACTGCAGTNACAAGTACTTTAGGAACCGAAGATCTATTTTGAGTTGAGCTACCTCTTCCAGTAAAAACTTCAACTCCATCTTGATTACCTCTTCCAGTAACGTTACTGTAAGTAAATCCTGTACAACCAGCTTNTGCCATTGCTTCTAAAACAACATTAACCCTCTCAGGTTTTATGATTGCATCAATTCTAATCATATTTACCTCCTTTATAAATTATATTTAATAAAACTTTAATTTGCTCCATCATTCACAGAAGCTTGTTCCCCATGAGCTGAAAGATCCAAACCTTGATCTTCTTCATCTGTCTCTACTCTTAATCCTAATCCAGGTATTTTATCTAGAACATATAGTATTACAAAAGATACTATAAATGAATAAGCTAATGTTCCTGCTGCAGTGTAGATTTGAATCCAAACTTGTGAAAAACTTCCATCAATTAAACCTTTAACTCCAGCAATTGATTCTACAGCAAAGATTCCTGTAGCTATACATCCCCAAATCCCTCCAATTCCATGTACTGCAAATACATCTAATGCATCATCTAAATTAGTTTTATGAATTAGTTCAACAGCATAGTAACAAAGAACTCCTGCCCCTAATCCTATTGCAAGAGCTCCTAATGGATTTACNGCTCCNGCAGCTGGAGTGATAGCAACTAAACCTGCTACAGCTCCAGTAGCAACTCCAACTCCACTAATTTTTCCTGTTGTTATCATTCCTATGATTCCCCAAACTGTAGCTGCTGTACCGGCTGCAATTTGTGTCACTAACATAGCATTAACAGCATAATCATCCGCAGCTAAAGCAGATCCTCCATTAAACCCGAACCATCCAAACCAAAGCATAGATGCTCCTAATATTACGTAAGGAACATTATTGGGTTGCAATCCTGGATTCCTTCTTTTACCNACCAAAATAGCCGCTGCTACAGCTGCTGCTCCTGCATTGATATGTATAACAGTTCCTCCAGCAAAGTCTANTGCTCCTGCTCCATCTGCACCAATCCAACCTCCACCCCAAACCCAGTGAGCTACAGGCGCATAAACTATTGTTATCCAAATTACTGTAAAAATAAGATAAGTTGAAAACTTAAACCTTTCAGCAAAAGCTCCTGTAATCAGCGCAGGAGTTATTATTGCAAACATCATTTGAAATAATACATCATATAATGGGCTAATCGAATCTCCTTCAGCAGAAAACATATTCACTCCATTCAGACCAAATAATGAAAAATCAGCTACAAAGCTTGGAATCAATTCTCCTGTTCCATAAGCTAAACTATACCCCCAAAGTGTCCATACAACTGTCACAACTCCTATTGTAATAAAACTAAGCATTATAGTATTAACTAGACTTTTTGCCCTAACTAACCCTCCATAAAAGAAAGCTAATCCGGGGGTCATAAAAAATACTAAAGCAGACGCAGTAAGCATCCATGCAGTATGTCCCGTATCCATATCTCCTCCTTAAATTTTTAAATATTTAGTTAGAAATATAGTTTAGAAATATTTTTTTCCTGTTACAAAATTGTTTATATTGTGTTAATTAATTGTTTCTAAAATGTAAAATAAATATATTTTTTTACGAATTTCGCAATTTATCTTCTATCAAATAGAGTAAATAAGCTAACAGATGATATATAAACCAAAAATAGCATTCCTAAAGATAAAACTAGAAGATTGCTAGATCTACACGAACCATCAATAACTGGATTGATTTTCTTCACAGTGATAGTTTCATTTTGTCTTGGATTATATGGGCCAGCACCTATGCTTTTTCTCCATTGTGAGTCTAATTCTTGAGTATCAAAACCATATGAATTTTCCATTGCTTCATCTAAAGTTTTTCCTTCAGATATGTTTGTTAATAATAAATTCATTTTTTCTTGTCCAAAATTTTCAATCATATAATTTATAACACTTCTAGATTGACCATAGGCTACAAGTGTAAGTTTTGGGTCACCAGGAAATGATCTCAATTGGCTTAATGGTTTTAACTGATTTGTTCCTATAGCCCATTCAAGATATAAATCATAGCTAACCGTTTTATCTCTATTAGCATACTCAGCAAGTCCTTCATTTAGCCATAAAGGAAGATTTATGGAGCCATCTGTTTTTCTTCCTATTAATATGTGCATTATTTCATGAGTGGAAGTTCCAATATCATTTTTACCAGCTAACACAATAACTACACTAGACTCATCAAACGCCTGCCCTGCAGTTATAAGTTCTCGATCAGATGTTTTAGACTTTGACTGAATTGCTTCAAGCATTTCAGAATAATTATTATATAGAGTCATATTAATTTTTTTAAATTCTGAGCTACTAGATTTATCAATTATAGGGGCCATATCTAGCATTAGTTGTTCACACTCAGACAAAAGTTTTTCAGCCCTACTTTTTGAAAATCTATAATAGACCCTCATAAAATCACCTTCAACAAATTCCCAATCATCAAATCTAGTATCTAACATTATGAAATCATTATCTTCTGAAATATATTGTGTTCCATCATCAAAATAAATAACAACATGCCAATCAATATGTGAACCTGGAGGTATATATCCTCCTTGGTTGCTTATTCTAAAATCCATATAAGCTGTTACTTTTTTATCTTCAGATGTTTTAAAGTCCATATAACCATATTGCAAAGACTTTCTGTCCCCTGTCTTAAAATTGACTTTTATATCTTGTATTTTCTTTTCGGTAATACCTTCAAAAATAAAGGTTATTTTATTGGGAAAATCTACATCTGCCCTAATTGTTAATACTTCTAAATCATAATCAGAATCTGCACTTAAAATCATTGGGTTTGAAAAGAGAAATAATATAGAAAAAAATAAAATAAATTTAGTCTTTAGCATTACTTAATCCTGAAAAAAATCTCCATATTGAACTAATTGATGTTCCTATAGCAAGTATGTAAAGCCCTGCAAGGGGCTGAGAAATAATTAAACAAATAATTATCACTAAAGATCTTTCAACACGTGTAAAAAGTCCAGATTTATTTTCTATTCCAAGACTTTCAGATTTAGCTCTTACATAACTGATAAGCTGTGAACAAAGTAAAGTGATTAATGTTAATAAAATCGCAATTTCATTCAGTTCATTAAAAATATAGTAACTTGCTATTCCTATAAAAATTATTCCTTCACTAAATCTATCAATTACAGAATCTAATAAATCTCCAAATTTACTTTCCTGATTTGATAATCTTGCCATGGATCCATCAATAGAATCTAAAATAGTACCCACAGCAACTATAATTCCTCCTAGAAAAAAGTTCCCTTGAAAGACAAAAAATGATCCAATTGATGTTATTAGAAGACCCAAAATAGTGATCATATTAGGAGTAAATTTTAGAGAAATCAATAATTTTGATATTGGCTCTTCATAAATTTTTTTTGTGTAAAATCTTATTTTCTGTCTTAATTGTTCCAAATTTAATTCTTCAATTGTCTATATATTTTAATTATTTCAGAAACTAGATAATCCCATGAGTAATTTTGTACATTTTTTAAACCGTTTTTGATATTTATTTCGGTTGGAATATTATTATTTAACAAATCCAATAAGAGTTTATACAATTCTTCTGATGAATTTGAATCATATAAAAACCCGTAATTATTTTTTTTCGATAACGCTTCATAACTTATTATGTTTGACAAAGCAAGAATTTTACCAGATGCCATAGCTTCCAAAATAATAACACCAAATGATTCGTTTTCTAAAGAGGGCAAACTAATAATATCTACATTATTATAGAAGGCATTTAGATCATTTTGTTCAACGTGGCCTATAAAATGAATATTTTTAGAGAGAATATCTTTTTTTATTTTTTTGGGATCTCCAGAGCCTATAACTACTAATTGTAAATTTTTTATTTCTCCAGATAATTTATCAAATGCTTCTAATAAAATATTGAAGCCTTTTCTTTTTTCTTCAAATCTACCTACAAATAATATTTTTTTATCAGAATTTCTTAATTCTTTGGGGATAATCTTCGTTTTATTATATTTAGATAGTAAAATTCCATTTGGAATAATTTGAGAACTGAAATCAAAATAATTATTTATATATTTTTGTGAAGATTCAGATACACAAATTTTGATATTTATTTTATTTAGAAAAAACTTAAGAAACCATTTGAAATTACTATACCAAAAATGTTTTTTATCACCATATGCATGAAAAGTTCCTATAATACTAAATTTTCTTAGAAAAAAAATAATAGGTAAAAATGTTGGAGACAAAGGCTCATTTAGATGAATAATTTCAAAATTATTTTTTTTTATATAATTTATTATTTTTAAAATTTTGAAAAAATTAATTGAAATCCGTGATTTAGAACCTAAAAAATTAATTTGTAATGGAATTCCTAAATCTAGAAATTTGATCTGATTATTATTATGAATATTTTTTGATGATAAAGGGGCAATTACAGTAACATCATGTCCTTTTAAACTAAGAGATTCGGCTAAATCAATCGATTGAGTTTGAACTCCTCCTGGGAAGGAAAAATCATATGGACAAAAAATTGCTACTTTCAAATAACTAAGATTATTCTACGTCAGAAAAATCTTCTACAGCTCTTCTTGCATCATCATCTCTCATTTGATTAGGAGGTGATTTCATAAAGTATGCACTTGGAGCATCAACTGCTCCTGATACGCCTTTATCTAGTGCTATTTTTGCACATCTTATTGCATCTATAGCTACACCAGCAGAGTTAGGACTATCTTCGACTTCTAATTTTAGTTCAACATTTAGAGGGACATCTCCCCACGAAGTTCCTTCTAATCTTATATAAGCCCATTTCCTATCTTCTAGCCAAGGAACATGATCAGATGGACCAATATGTACATCATCAGTTGGTAATTCTTTTTCTAATTGAGATTGAACTGCATTAGTTTTTGAAATCTTTTTACTTTTAAGCCTAGATCTTTCAAGCATATTTAAGAAATCTGTATTTCCACCAAAATTTAGTTGATATGTTCTATCGAGTCTAACTCCTCTATCCTCAAACAATCTTGCCAAAACTCGATGAATTATTGTTGCTCCAACCTGACTCTTAATATCATCTCCTACTATTGGTAAACCTTTATCAATAAATCTTTTTTGCCAATAGTCTTCTTTAGCAATGAAAACAGGAATACAATTCACAAATGCGCATCCTGCTGCAAGAACTTGTTCAACATACCATTTTGTAGCTTGCTCAGATCCTACAGGAAGATAGTTTATTACAACATCCACTTCCTTATCTCTTAATATTTGTACAATATCTGAAGTTTGTGCTCCTGATTTATTTTGATCTTTTTCTATCTCAATTACATCAGCTAAATACTCACCTACTCCATCATGAGTCATTCCTCTATCAACCTTAACTCCAGTTTTTGGAACATCATAAAAGTTAAGTGCATTATTGTTTTTTGTATAGATAGCTTCATTTAAATCTTTTCCGACTTTATCTTTATCTACATCAAAAGCTGCAACGATATTAACGTCACCAATTGCATATCCACCCAGTACATTATGCATTAATCCAGGGACTTGAATTTCATTATCCTGAATCTCAGAATATTTATGAATCCCTTGTACTAAAGAAGAGGCACAATTTCCAACACCTATAATTGCTACATTGATTTGACCCATACTAAAAACTCCAATAATAAATAACTTTGAGTTTACATTATAAGGTATTAATTATTTAAATTTCATTAATTGCAAGTACAAAAAATAATTAATAACTTAATGCAGATCCATCTTTTCTAGGCTCGGTACCCAAAGAAATCACTCCAGACTCATGATTATATTGAGCAACTTGAGCACCACCAAACATAATTCTTTCATTACCGCTTACGATACTTAAATTATGTCCTCTAGATTCTAATTCACTTATTGTCTTATTATCCAAATCTTCTTCTAAAGAAATAGTTCTCATATCATCTACATCTAGGGAAAACCTCAAAGAGTCTAAAGCATCTTGAGGAGAAAGATTATAATCAATAATGTTTGAAATCACTTGAAGATGGCCTTGAGGTTGCTGAAACCCACCCATTACTCCAAAAGACAAAAATAATTTATTTTCTTTTGTAACCATACAAGGAATTATTGTATGAAATGGCCTCATATTAGGTTCTAAATAGTTAGGGTGATCACTATCTAGACTAAATAATGCCGCTCTATTTTGTAATGCTATGCCTGTTTCTGGGACAACTAGACCAGAACCAAAAGATTGAAATGTTGAATTAATTAATGAACACCCCATACCATTACCATCAATAGCTGTAAGATAAACCGTGTCGCCATTTGTATCAAATGTATTATGAGAAACCTGGTTCATTACTTTTTTAGAATTTATAAGATTGAATCTTTCTTTAGAATATTCTTTTGATAATAATTTCTCAATTGGAATATCATTTTTCTTAGGATCTGTCACATGCCATAATGCATCAGCAAATCCAAGTTTCATTGACTCAATTAAATAGTGATAAAATTCAGAACTTCCATGTTTTATTTTTGTAAAATCTATATTTTCAATTATATTTAGTGAAATTAATGCTGCAAGCCCATCTCCGTTTGGAGGACATTCAAAAACATCATAACCCCTGTAATTAGTTTTTATTGGATCTGTCCAGTACGAAGTATAGTTTTTCAAATCATCTCTATCAAGCCATCCTCCTTCTTGATTAATGTAGCTTGCAATTTTATTACCTAAATTTCCATCATATATAGCACTAGGCCCTTTACTAGAAATTTCATTCATTGATTCTGCAAGAGTGGTAAGCTTTATAACATCTCCTTCATTTGGAGCTTTTCCATTTTTGAGAAGCTCTTTTCCTGACTCTCTATATAAAAGCTTTTCTTCGCTTTCTTTCCATTGCCAGGAAATCATTTTGCTTACTGGAAATCCTTCCTCTGCCAACTTTATCCCAGGTGCTAGAGCATCTGATAAAGAAATAGATCCATATTTATCTAGGATTTTTTGCCAGCCATCTACAGAACCCGGAACTGAGACTGAGTAAGCGGCATCTTTACCATCTGTTGGAATTGAACTATAACCCTTACCTAATAGTTCTTGAGGATCTGAATTTCTTGAAGATGTTCCTGAACCATTAAAAGAATCTACTTTTTCTGTATTGGGATCCCATATCAAGGCAAAAATATCTCCACCTATTCCGGTTGACATTGGCTCCACAACTCCTAGTGTAGATGCCATTGCTACAGCAGCATCAACAGCATTCCCTCCTGCTTTCAGTACATCTATTCCAACTTGTGATGCAATTGGTTGACTAGTAGCTACTCCTCCATTTAGACCATGAACTGTTGATCTTCTTGACGAAAAAAAACTCATTTTTTACTCCTATATACGCTTACACGGTAACGGATACACGTTTTCCTATATCCGTAAACGCATTATTTAATTCTTCTTAGGATTTAATATATCAGTTAAAGCATCTCCAATGATATTCCAACAAAAAATCATAATCCAAATTACTATAATAGGAGAAAGTAATTGTTCAGGATGATTAGTTAGTACAGAAACACTAGCTCCTCCTCTTCCTGAAACATCTGAAAGCATTGCTCCTAAACTAGGCCTTGGAGGTTGTACCCCTAATCCAAAAAAGGATAATATAACTTCTGATAAAGCGACAGCACCAAGTCCAAATGTGGAAGTTACAATCAATGGAGATATTACGTTTGGCAGGATATGTTTAGTTATTATTCTGAATGTACTTGCACCAGATGTCCTAGCTGATTGTACGTACTCTATTTCTCTTATACTGAATACTTGAGCTCGTATTAATCTCATAGTGCCAAACCAACTCAAAGGTAATAGTGCTATCCCTATTACTAAATAATCAATAATCCCCGAGCTAATTAATCCAGAAATATTTAGATTATCTTCTATCTGATAGAACAAATTAGTAATCCTTGGCCTAAGAGTTGCTGCAAGTAAAATAATTAGAAGAATATCAGGGAAAGATGAAACTAGTTCACCAATTCTCATTACAATAAAATCAAAAATACCTTTATAAAACCCTGCTAACAATCCTAGAAAAAGTCCTAAAATCAAAGATCCTGTTAAAAGTCCTGTAATAGTCACTATTACAGTTGTTTGAATTCCCCAAATTACTCTTGATAAGATATCTCTTCCAAGCCTATCTGTTCCTAGTAAATTCTCAAAATCTGGACCCGCTTGAGTTTTCAATAGGTTTGTTTCAGAGTAATCATAAGGAGCAAGGATTGGAGCAAAAATACCTATCAAATAAATTGTGCTTACTATAATTAGACAAGCTACTCCTAATTTTTTTCTCGAAAAATTTTGAATGAATAACCTTGTTGATGATATATTTCTAACTTCTTTATCAATCATTGCATTTCAATCCTTGGGTCCACCAGAGTATAAACAAAATCTATAATTAAGTTCGCTATAACTAAAGCACTAGATCCTAATAGAACTATTGCCATTATTACTGGATAATCTCTAGAATAGACTGAATCTAAAGAAATTCTTCCTACTCCAGGAATTCCATATAAAATTTCAACAATCAAAGATCCTCCAAATAATCCAGCTAAAGAGAATCCCATTATTGTCACAACTGGTAACATTGCGTTTCTAAATGCATGTTTCCAAAGAACTTTAATTTCACCAACTCCTTTAGCTCTTGCAAGTTTTACATAATCAGAATCTAGTACTTCAATCATGGAAGATCTTATTAATCTTACAAAAACAGCTGCTCCTGGAATTCCAACAGTAAGTGCAGGGAGAATGATTCTTTTATCAAAGACACCGCCCCATCCAGCTGCAGGAACTAGGTCAAGCTGCAATGCAAAAACAAGTATCAATAGTGGTGCCGTGAAAAAAACTGGCATTGCATAAAAAAATAATGAAAGTATCACTACAAAAGGGTCTTTTGATGAACCATAATTTATAGCTGCATAAAAACCTAACGGGATACCTATTGAAATAGCAATAAAAAAAGATATTAGGTTTAATTTAGCAGAAACAATTAATTTAGGTATTAATAATTCTGAGACATCTCGATTTTTGAAGACATATGATTCCCCAAAATCTCCTTGTACTGCATTTCCAATATATCTAATCCATTGAACTAGAACAGGATCATTTAATCCCATTTTTTCTCTTATTCGTTCAGCATTAACTTCATCATAATTATTGCCTAATTGCACCTCAATAGGATCACCTGGACCATATATTCCCAATATAAAGACTATTAATGAAACGAATAGAAGTAATACTGGCATCCATATTATTCTTCGAAAAATATATTTTAACATTTCCTATTAATAATAGATCAAAAAGTAATTTAATATAGAGAATAATAATTCTTATTTTATTTCTACATCTTTGAATTTTGGCACTATTATTGGCGTAAATTCGTATCCTTTTACCCATGGTTTTACTAGTGCATAACCATCAGTATCAAACCATAATGGAAAAATAGCTGCCTCATCTACGATTATTTGTTCTGCTTGATTGTATAGAAGAAATCTTCTATTATTGTCTATTTCTGTTCTTGCTTCAAGTATTAATTTATCAACTTCTGGATTTGAATAATTTCCATGATTTACATCTGATTTACTATAAAAAAGGACATCTATAAAATCTTGAGGATCAGCATAGTCTGCCTGCCATCCAGAACCAGCCCATAACTGTAATCGTTTTCTATTCATATCCTGAAGGTATGTTGCCCATTCAACCTGTTGAATTTCTACCTCTATACCTAAGGTTTCTTTCCACATATCTGAAATAACTTCCGTATCCAAACCAGGAGAACCTCCTGTACCAGGAATAGTTACTATAATTCTAGGTCTAGTAGCAGGATCTGAGTATTTAGATTTAGCTAAATATTCTTTTGCTAATTCTTCATTAAATTCAATTCCTTTGATAGATGGACTATAACCAGGGAATCCAGGTGGAATTATAGAATATGACGGTTTAGTTAAGCCTGAATATATTTTGTCAGCAATAATTTCTTTATCTACTGCGTATGACAAAGCTTTTCTAAAATTTTCATCTTCAAAAGGTGGCATATTTACATTGAAACCTATGTAGTTCAATGAAAATTGCGGAGGAACATTTACTAAATCTTTATTCAATGGATCATTTGGATCTTTTACTCTTTCTAGGTCAGCTAAACCAACTCCAGTTATATCAATTTCATCATTTTCGTACATTGCCATAGATACTCCACCGGCAAGGTTCATTATTATTCCATCAACTTTAGCTTTTTCACCCCAGTAATTTTCATTTTTCTTTAGCTTCAAGGTTTGACCTATTTGATATTCAGTAAGAACGAATGGTCCTGTCCCAACTGGATTATCTATCCAGTCTTCACCTTGTTTTTCTACATAATTTTTGTTTAAAACGAATGCAGTTGGGTATGTTAATTTTGCTAAAAAATATGTTTTTGGCTCATCAATTGTTATCTCTAAAGTTTTGTCATCAATAACATTTACTCCTTGAACTTCCTTTAATTCGCCTCCACTTTCGACTACTTCTTTTACTCCTAATATATCTCCAAGATATACTTCTGCATTCATTGATCCAGTATCAGGGTTAGAAGCTCTTTCTATAGACCATTTAAAGTCTTCTGCAGTAACAGGATCACCGTTAGAAAACTTTATGCCTTTTCTTAGATTGAACCTATATGTTTTTGCATCATCAGAAACTTCCCATGACTCTGCTAAATCTGGAATAATCTCTAGATCTTTATTAAGAGTTACTAAACCTGAAAAAATTTCTACAATAATTGAAGCAGAAGTCGTATCAGTAACTAATGCAGGATCAAAAGTAGGAGGGTCAGAAAAATTCAATCTAAAGATATTATCCCTGTTATCAGATGATCCAGTATCGGATGAACTTGCCAATCCTGGAGCCACATTTGAATTTTTCCCTACAGCTTCCCCTTCTGAAGCAGAATTATCTCCTCCACAAGAAAAAATAGCTACTGCTAGTAATGAAAAAATAAATAATCTAAGCTTTGAAATCATATTTAATCCTAAGTTTTTTTATCTATTTTTAATCTTATATTAACTTTATGAAGAAATTGTGAAGAAATAAGTAAATTATTCAGAAATGTTTTTTAATAGATATTGTTCAATAAAATCATCAATATTACCATCCAAAGTTTTATCAATATCACTAGTTTCAAAATCAGTTCTATGATCTTTAACCATCTTGTATGGATGCATTACATAAGATCTAATCTGAGAACCGAAATCAGCTGAAACATGTTCTCCTTTTATTTCTGCATCTCTCTTTTTATTCTCTAAAATTTCTAGTTCTTTTAGTCTACTTTGCAAAATTTTCATAGCAAGATCTTTGTTCATTAGCTGAGATCTTTCATTTTGCACAGATACAGAAATATTAGTAGGTAAATGAGTTATTCTTACTGCAGTAGAATTTTTTTGAACACTTTGACCACCTGCCCCTCCAGCCTTAAAAACATCTATTCTTAAGTCTTTAGTGTCAATTTTTACTTCTTCTTCATTTTCTAATTCAGGCATTATTTCAACTAGGGAAAAAGAGGTATGCCTTCTATTTCCAGTATCAAAAGGTGAAATCCTTACTAATCTATGAGCTCCTTTTTCAGATTGAAGCAGTCCATATGCATTCTCTCCTTCTATTCGAAAAATAACTGACTTGATTCCTGCTTCATCTCCAGGAGAATAATCAATTATTTCTAGTGAAAAAGATTTAAGTTCTACCCATCTTTTGTACATTCTAAATAAAATCTCAGCCCAATCTTGAGAATCTACACCTCCTGCGCCTTGTTTTATTCCAACGATTGCATTTCTTTGATCAAATTCTCCATTTAATTTCAAACTTAAAGATGCTTTCTTGAATTTTTCTTGAAGTGATAGAATTTCAGATTTTATACTTTGCAGGCTAGAATCATCATTTAAGTCTATAGAGATTTCACATAATTCAATTATTTCTTTTGATTTATCATCTAAAAAACTATAAAGTTCAAATCTATCTTTTTTTAATTTAAGATTCTTAAAAAGTCTTTGAGCTCTATGACTATCATTCCAAATATTATCGTCAGTTGTCTGTTTCTCTAATTTAGTAATTTCTTCAAAAAGTTTTTTTGTGTCAAAGATTCCTCAAAATTTCAGAGATTGAATTTCTTAATCTTGAGGCCTCGTCTAAAAGTTCTTTTAATTGCATATTTTAATTATGTGAAAGAGTTAATATAATCATGTATTCTATATACATTATATTACAAAAAATGCGGGGCATGGCGTAGCTTGGTAGCGCGTCCGGCTGGGGGCCGGGAGGTCGTAGGTTCAAATCCTGCTGCCCCGACCATGGAAAACAGGAGAAATTATGAAAAAAATATTTTTTATATTGCCACTAGTTTTTGTTATTTTGTTTGCGTGTGGTGATGAAACAAAAATTTTTGAACCTAAAGTAACTGCTGATTCTTTAGAGTACTCTTTCACATCTAAAGAAAATGGTAAGTTTGTCGCTATATACAGAAATCAAACAAATAAGACGATACCGATAACATTTGCAATGGCAAAACAAAGAGAAATAATGGAAGACTCTCAAAATTATGATTTTTGTCCTGACATAATAAACTTCAGAAAAGGGACAGTATCTCCTGATTGGTTTGTCGTAAATTTAAATCTACCTATAGTACCAGAGAATTCTGTTTTGAATCGGAATGATCATCCAAACCTTGTAAGCTATAAGCTACCTCAAGGAACATATATTGGATTTGTTATGGATGCAGAAGGATGCAATGATGATCAGTTTGATGTTTTTGATATAACTTCAAATGATGCACTTAATAATTAAGTAGAAAAAAGTTATTTAATACTATAAAAAGGATAAAAAAATGATATATGAACTTAGAATATACGAATGTTTTACAGGAAAATTAGAAAACTTAAACAAAAGATTTAGAAACCACACTCTAAAACTTTTTGAAAAACATGGGATAAAGAATATTGGTTATTGGGTTACTGATGTAGGCCCAAGCAATAACACTCTGACTTATCTATTAGCTTATCCATCTCATGATGCACGAGTAAAATCTTGGAAAGATCT
>PASM01000018.1 GCA_002711965.1 Chloroflexota bacterium
GAATCTCCTAAGGCTGAAGTAAAGGAAGAGAAAGAATCTCCTAAGGCTGAAGTAAAGGAAGAGAAAGAATCTCCTAAGGCTAAGGCAAAACCCAAAACTAAAGCAAAATCTAAAGCTAAGGAAGCAGATGAAACTAAGGACGAAGCTTCAGAAATAAACGAAGAAGAAAAAAAATAAATAATCATTTGGAGAAATAAATGGCAGAAATAACAGCTAAACAAATTAAAGAACTTAGAGATTCAACTGGAGCAGGTATAATGGATGCTAAAAAAGCCCTTGAAGAATCTGATGGAAATATTGAAAAAGCTGTGGAAATACTTGATGCTAAAGGTTTAGCTTCTGCTGAAAAAAGAGCAGGTAGAGCTACAGAAAATGGTATTGTTGAATCCTATATTCACACAGGTGGGAGAATAGGTTCTATAGTTCAATTATCATGTGAAACCGATTTTGTTGCAAGAACAGATGATTTTGTAAAATGTGCAAAAGAAATTGCCATGCAGATAGCTGCAATGAATCCAAAGGCGATATCCAAAGAAGATAATAGTGAACTTTCAGATGATGAGATTCTTGAATCACAAGCGTACATAAGAGATGCTTCGAAAACTGTTGGAGAAGTAGTTAAAGAATTATCAGCTAAAGTCGGAGAAAATGTCGTGATTCAGAAGATTCATAGGTTTGAAATTGGAAGTTAGTAAACCTAAAAGAATCGTCTTAAAATTAAGTGGAGAATCACTTAAAGGTAATCTTGATTTCGGCCTTGATAGTGAAGTTATTAAAACAATAGCAACAGAAATTAAGAAAATTGCTAAAATGAATACTCAAGTTTCTATAGTTGCTGGTGGAGGTAACTTTTGGAGAGGAATAGAATTCGAAAAAAGAGGTATGGATAGATCCACTGCTGATTATGCTGGAATGCTTGCAACTATAATGAATGCTCTAGCATTGCAGGATGAACTTGAAAAAAATCAAATAGAAGTCAGAACACAGTCTGCATTAAACTTACCATCTGTTGCTGAAGCTTATATTAGAAGAAGAGCTATAAGGCACTTAGAAAAAGGTAGAGTAGTTTTATTTGCAGGTGGTACAGGAAATCCTTTTATGTCAACTGATACCGCAGCAGCTCTTAGAGCCGTAGAGATAAATGCAGATATTTTGATTATGGCAAAAAATGGAGTGGATGGAATGTATGATTCTGACCCTAAAAAAAATAAATCTGCAAAAAAGATTTCTGAAATTACTCACCATGAAGCTCTTAGTAAAAGATTAGCAGCTCTAGATTCTACAGCTCTTACTTTGTGTATGGATAATTCATTACCAATTGTTATCTTTGATCTATTTAAAACTGATAACTTACTTAAAGTGATTTCTGGTGAAAAAGTAGGTAGCAAAATCTATACACCAAGCAAATCTTAGATATTATATTAGTAAAATTAATTTAGCAAACTATGGAATTATCAGATATTTTAAAACAATGTTCAGAAAGAATGAATTCATCCTGTGATTTTTTTATAACAGATATAAAATCAATCCGTACAGGTAGAGCAACAACAAACTTACTAGAAAATATTAAAATTGATTATCATGGATCTTCAATGCCTTTGAATCAATTGTCTCAAATTTCAGTTAGTGATCAAAGGAGCCTTATTGTGCAACCTTGGGATAAATCAGCTGTAGAGATGATCTCTAAGGGTATTCAGTCTTCGGATTTGGGTATTACCCCTCAAATAGAGGGTGATTCATTAAGGGTTAACATTCCCCCAATGACTGAGGAAACTAGAAAAAATGTAGTAAAGTTGCTAAAACAAAGAAGTGAACAATCCAAGGTATCTATCAGAAATGTTAGAAGAGACATCCAAGATGAGATTCGAAAACTTGAAAAAGAAGGCTCATGTTCTGAAGATGATTCAAGAAGAGCAATTACAGAACTTCAAAAATTAACAGATCAATCTATTAAAGTCATTGATGATCAGTCATCACTCAAAGAGACTGAAATTATGCAAGTGTAGATTTATACATTAATGTCAGTAAATAAATTAAATCCTAATCATATAGCCATAATAATGGATGGTAATGGTAGATGGGCTACAGAAAAAGGTTTAGAGCGTTCAGAAGGTCATATAAAAGGCTATGAGAATATAAAACCAATAGTAATAGCTGCAAAGAAATTAGGTATAAAATTCTTAACTATTTATGCTTTTTCTACTGAAAATTGGAATAGATCAAAAGAAGAAATCGAGTTTATTCTAAATTTGGCAGCTAGCGTTATAGATAAAGAATCTGAAGAATTAAACAATAATAAAGTAAACATAACTCATCTAGGGAGTAAAGAAAAGATGCCTAAAGATATGTTACTTAAGATTCAACGTTCAGAAGAACTAACACAGAATAATAAAGACTTTTTTTTGTCAGTAGCCTTTAATTACGGATCTAGAAATCAGATAGTTCAATCAATAAATAAAATAATTCAATATAAAGATACAAAAATTAATGAAACAAAGTTCTCTGATTACTTATCAACTAATCAATTCCCTGACCCAGATTTAATTATAAGAACAGGTGGACAAAAGAGACTTTCAAATTTTTTACTATGGGAATCTGCATATTCAGAATTATTTTTTTTGGATGTATTTTGGCCTGATTTCTCAGAAAAAGATTTAAGTAATGTTGTTGCAGAGTTTTCAAAAAGGAAAAGAAATTTTGGAACTTAATAATTTTTACAAAAGATTTATCACATCAATATTTGGTGTAACCCTTATAACTTTAAGTTTTGTTTATATTCCAGAAATAAATTTTTTGTTTTTTGGAATTGATTATGATTTTCATCCTCTTATTTTATTACTTGTAATTATTTTTATTCTAGAAATTTTGTTTCAGCTTAAACAAAATATATATTCTAGAAATAAACTTTTGTTTTTTTATTTTTTTATTTATATGATTTTTTTTCTACATGTTATTTTGCTAGAGAATATGTTTGAAAATTGGAAAAATATTTTCTTTTATCTTTTATCTCAAATTTTTATTACAGATATTTTTGGTTATTTAGGAGGTAAAATTTTTGGTAAAAATAAAATAAATTTTATTCATGAAATTTCCCCAAATAAAACAATAGAAGGGTACCTTGGATCTATTATTGCTGGAAGTATATGGGGGATTTTAATTTTATTCATTTTTAATGACTTTCTTCAGATAAACTTTATGATTAAGTTATTATTAATTTTAAGTGTAATATTGACTTCAATTTTAGGAGATTTATTTGTATCAAAAGTCAAACGAGTTATAGGTGTGAAAGATTTTTCTAATTTTTTATATGGACACGGAGGAATTTCTGATAGACTTGATTCTGTTTTGCCTAGTTTTGCAATCTCTTTTTGGATATTCTTTTTATTATGAAAAAAATTGTAATAATTGGTTCTACTGGTTCTATTGGTACTCAAACTTTAGAAATATGTAATAGTAATAAAGAAAAGTTTGAAGTTTATGGATTAACTGCAGGTAAAAATTTAGAAAAATTGAGATCACAGATTAATGATTATAATCCTAAATATTATGACAATTTAGATAAAAAAGATTTTTGCTTAGATAATTCTAAACTTATAAATTCAGAAAAATTGGTTACAGATAAAAATGTTGATTTCATTTTGTTTGCATCATCTGGATCAAATGCTTATTTACCTATTCTTAACTCCTTAAAATCAGGAAAAACAATTGGTCTAACCAATAAAGAAGTCATAGTAACTTACGGCCCTTTATTAATTGAAACAGCAAAAAAACATGGCTCAAAAATTTACCCTGTAGATTCTGAACCTTCTGCAATTTGGCAGTGTATACAAGGAGATCAAAAAAAACTTTCCAAAATAATTTTGACGGCTTCAGGAGGAGCTTTTAGAGATTTGGATGTTGAAGAATATAAAAATATTACAACTGAACAGGCTAAAAAACATCCAAATTGGGATATGGGTGAAAAAATCACGGTAGATTCTTCTACTATGATGAACAAGATTTTTGAGATAGTTGAAACTAGTTATCTTTTTGATTTTCCTATTGATAAAATAGATGTTTTAATTCATAGAGAAAGCTTAGTTCACTCCATGGTTGAATTTGTAGATGGTTCAATCAAAGCTCAAATTTCTAAAACTGATATGAAATTACCTATTCAGCATGCTTTGACTTTTGAAACAAATGAACTTAATTATGTAAATAAATTGAATTTAACGGACTTAGATAAACTTTCTTTCAATAGCGTAAAACCAGGTAAATATCCATGTTACGACTTTTCTATAAATTATATTAAAAAAGGGCCTTTGTATGTTTCTGCTTTATCTATAGTAAATGAAATATTAGTCGATCTCTTTTTATCAGAAAAAATATCCTATATTTCGATTTCAAATTTAATGATTGAAACATTAATTAATGAAAACTTTGACCAAGAAATGACCTTTGATAATATAATTGAAATAAGAGAAATTCTAAAAAATAAAATTTTAAAAAAGATAAAATAATAAATGCAAATAATCATTAGCATACTTACTCTCTCTTTGATAATAACTCCCTTGGTCGTATTACACGAATTGGGACATTATTTAACAGCAAAATACTTTAGAGTCAGAGTTTTAGAATTTGGGATAGGCTTTCCCCCTAAACTTTTCTCATTTTGGTCACAAATAAAGACTTATTCTTTAGATAAAAATGTTTCTGGTGAAATTAAAAAAAATCAATTGATTTTTATAAAAATTAATTCTAATAATAAAATTTCAGAAATAGAAACAGAAAAACCTTTGGAAAATATTACTGAGTTTATACCCGTAAAAACATTTGAAATTTTTGAAGATAAAATTTCAGTTTATACTATGAATTGGAGCATAAACTTGATCCCATTTGGAGGGTTTGTTAAATTATTTGGAGAAGAAAAGAATAATTCTAAGGGATCATTAAGCAGTGCTTCATACATTGAGAGATTTATAATAATTTTTTCAGGCTCTTTTATTAACTTTTTATTGCCTTTTATAATGATGTTTTTGGTAAATATTTTTATTTTTGAAAAAAATATTACTGACATAATTATTCAAGATGTAATGCCTGATTCTCCTGCTGAATTAGCAGGCTTAAAATCTGGAGATAAAATAGTTTCAATAAATAATAAAAATATTCATAATATTTCTGATTTACAAAATGAGGTTTCTCAAAATCTTGGTAAAAATTCTAATTGGGAAATTGTTAGCGGGATTCCTAATGTTTTTCAAAAGCCAGGAGAAGATACGAAATATTTTTATAACAACGAATCTACAAAAAAATACAATATTGAAGCAAGATGGGATCCTCCATCTTACATAGTTGGAGTAGATATTTCTTTGTCAAAGGCTAGGAATATTAATTACTACTCAGGGACTTTTACTATGTTTGAAGTATCTAATGACTTTTCAGAAAAATCTATTTCTTTAAATGAAGCTAATAAATATTCTAATTATGAAATAGGAGATAAAATTCCAATTGTTATCAACGATGATTATGATGGTATCCCTTTATTAGAAGCTAGAAAAATAAATTCCAATGCTGGCATAATTAATGAGATAAAAGAAGGATCAGTTGGGATTCTAATTACTACCGAGAATCCTAGAATCTATAGAGAAAAATTTAGAGAGAATTTTACTAATGCAATTAACCAATCTATCGCAATATATAAACTAAGTTACTTTTCAATAATAGGTATAGTAAACAGATCTACAAATCCAATTTTTGATGGTCCTAAAGCTATTGGACCTATAGGTCTAGGACAAATAAGTGGAAATGTTGTATCTTCGTCAGAAACTATAACTAATAAGATTTTTGTTTTAATTACCCTTGCTTCATCTATTAGTTTGTCATTATCTATAATTAATCTTGTTCCATTTCCAGCGCTTGATGGAGGAAGATTAGCGTTCTTATTTATTGAAGTATTTAGAAAAGGTAAAAAGGTTCCAGAGAGAATAGAGTCTTACATTCATGGGCTTGGATTTATTATACTTATATTATTGATTTTATTTATTTCATTCAAAGATATCTCAAGATTGTGATTGAAAGGTGTAAATTTGAGAAGAATTACTCATTTAGTTAAAGTAGGAAATATAAATATTGGTGGAAATAATCCAATCGTAGTTCAGTCTATGACTGATACTTATACTGCAGATATTGATAATACAGTTGCCCAAATTGAAGAGTTATATAATGCAGGTTCTGAAATTATTAGAGTTACTGTAAATAATTCTGAGTCAGCTAAAGCTATAAAGCCTATAAAAAAAATTTTAGAGGATAAAAACATAAAAGTTCCGATAGTTGGTGATTTTCATTTTATTGGTCATAAACTCCTTACTGATGTCCCTGATTGCGCTAAGTATTTAGATAAATATAGAATCAATCCTGGAAATTTAGGTTTAGGAAATCGAAAAGATGATAATTTTAAGACATTTATTGAAATTGCAAAAGATCTAGGTAAACCGGTTAGAATAGGAGTTAATGCAGGTTCTTTAGATCCAGAACTTTTAGATTCAAAAATGGATGAAAATTTTAAAATAAAAAACCCTAAAAGTGCTGAACAAGTAGAATCAGATGCTTTGATATCAAGTGCATTGTTATCTTATGAAAAAGCATTAGATTTAGGTCTAGGTAAAGATAAAATTATAATTTCCTGCAAGGTTTCAAGATTAAATCAGATGGTTTATTGCTATAGAGAAATTTCAAAAAATTGTTCTGCTCCATTACATTTAGGACTTACAGAGGCTGGTATGGGAATGAAATCTATAGTTGCTACAACAGCAGCTCTATCTATTTTATTAGAAGATGGAATTGGAGATACAATCAGGTCATCTCTTACACCTGAAGTTGGTTCCCCAAGATCTAGAGAGGTTGAATTATGCCAAGAAATTCTTCAATCTCTAAATATTAGGAATTATAAACCCGAAGTTACTTCATGCCCTGGTTGTGGCAGAACTACCTCAACTTATTTTAGAGAATTAGCGTCTGAAATAAACTCTTATCTTGATAAAAGAAAGAAAGATTGGCAAAATGATTTTCCAGGATCAGAAAGCTTGAAAGTTGCTGTTATGGGATGTGTTGTAAATGGTCCAGGTGAATCTAAAGCTGCTAATATTGGAGTGTCTTTACCAGGCTCTGGAGAAAATCCAGCCGCACCTGTATATGTTGATGGAGAGAAAGTTAAGGTTTTAAAAGGAGATAATATTTCAGGTGAATTTATAAATATGGTTCAATCATATGTAGAAAAAAAATGGGGTACTAGATGAACATAAATAGTTTCTTAGGATCAAAAAAATTATCAAGCTTTTTTTGGAAAACCTACAGAGAAAATCCTCAAAACTTAGAGACTGAAAGCCATAGATTATTGCATAGAGCAGGTTTTATTTCTCAAGTTTCATCTGGTATTTTTAGTTTCTTACCAGTAGGTTGGAGATCAATTGAAAAAATAAAACATATTATAAAAGATGAAATGAATCAATCGGGAGCATTAGAAATAAATATGCCTGTGATTCAATCATCAGATTTGTGGAAAAAATCTGGAAGATTTGAGACATTTATACCTCCTTTAGCAAAATTTATTGATAGAAGAGAAAATGAGATGGTTGTAGCTCCTACACACGAAGAAACTGTAACTGATATGGTTTCTAAGAATGTAAATTCATATAGAGATCTTCCTTTTACTCTTTATCAAATACAAACTAAATATAGAGAAGAGCCTAGACCACGAGGAGGTCTGTTGAGAGTTAGAGAATTTGAGATGAAAGATGCATACTCATTTGATAAAGATTTAGAAGGATTAGATATTTCCTATAAAAAAATGATTCAAGTATATAAAAATATCTTTGATAGATGTTCAACTGAAATTGTAATAGTGGATGCTGATTCAGGAGCCATTGGAGGGAAGGAATCAAATGAGTTTATAATGCTTGCAGAATCTGGCGAGGACGTAATTCTCATAAGTGAAGATACAAAATACGCAGCTAATGTAGAAAAAGCTGTATTTAAGAAAAATACTTATAAAGATCTTGATCACTCAAAAGTAGAGCTGGTTGAAACTCCAGGAGTTAAAACAATCAATAAGTTAGTTGAGCATTTAAATATTCCTAATTATCAAATCTTAAAAACCGTTATTTACAAATATGATAATAATTTTATTGGTTGTGTAATAAGAGGGGATTATGACATAAACGAGACTAAACTTAGAAATCATCTCAAAGCAACCTATCTAGAGCCTGCATCTGAAAAAGAAGTTCTAGAATTAGGATTGATACCTGGGTTTTTGTCTTCATACAAAATTTCTAATTTAGATTTTATTTTTGATGAATCTATAAACATGGGACCTGGAAATTTTGTTATAGGTGCAAATATTAAAAATAAACATTACAAAAATATAAATATCCAGAGAGACTTAAGCGTAAAAACTGTTATAGATATTGCAGAGGCAAAGGCAGGTTACATTTCTGAATCTGGATCTATACTTGTTGCAAAGAAGGGAATAGAAGTTGGACATGTATTTAAGTTAGGAGATGCTTATACAAAAAAAATGAATGCGAACTTCTCAAATAATGAAGGATCAGATGAAAACATATTAATGGGTTGTTATGGAATAGGCGTAGGAAGACTTCTAGCAGCTTGTATTGAGGCAAATAAAACTGGAGATTCAATGAATTTACCTATTTCAATATCTCCATTTTCAGTATATCTAGCGGCATTACAAACAGATGATAAAGAAGTTATGGAAATATCTGAAAAAGTTTATACTGAACTTTCAAAAGTAGGACTTGATGTTTTGTTTGATGATAGATCTGTTCAACCAGGTGTAAAGTTCAATGATTCAGATTTGCTATCTTTGCCATATAAAATTGTCATATCTAGAAGAAATTTAGAAAATGGAATGATAGAAGTTGAAGATAGAGATAATGAAAAAACTTTACAGCTTTCATATGAAGAAACCATAAACTTTTTTAAAAATATATCTATTGAGATTTAAATTTTTCGTCGTTCATGATAGAATGATTAAGTAGAAAAAAAAAATTAAGGATGAATTAAATCAGAAGGTGGGCTTTGCCCACTTTTTTTAATTTTATGGTTATCTCGGGAGGTAACTTTGAAAAATGAACTTTTTTTGGCTTTGACTCAATTGGCAGCTGAAAGAAATTTACCTCAATCAATAGTGGTTGAAGCTGTAAAAGAAGCTTTAGCATCTGCATATAGAAAAGATCCTGCAGCTAAAGGGCAGGATATTCTAGTTGAAGTAGATTCAGAAACTGGAGATGTAATTGTTAAGACAATTTTAAATGTCAAAGAAAAAGATGAAATTGAAGATCCTTTGGCAGAGATTTCAGAGGAAGAAGCTAAAAAGTTAAATAAAGACTTACGGGTAGGAGATTTTATCGAGACAGGATTTATGGAATATAATCCTGGAAGAATTGCAGCCCAAACAGCAAAACAAGTAGTTTTACAAAAATTAAGAGAAGCTGAAAGAGATTTAGTCTTTGGTAAATTTGCTGATAAAAAAGGTCAAGTTATACCTGGAACAGTTCAAAGAATAGATTCAAGAAATATTTTTGTTGATATTGGAAGAGCAAATGCTTTAATGCCGCCATCTGAACAAACATCTTACGAAAAATATAGAGTTGGACAGCAGTTGAAATTCTATGTTACGGAGGTTCAAAGAACTGCAAGAGGGCCAGAAATCATTGTTTCAAGAACTCATCCAGAATTATTAAGAAAACTGTTTGAGACTGAGGTTCCTGAAATTTCATCCGGAGTTGTTGAAATAAAAGCACTCTCCCGAGAGGCAGGAGCAAGGTCTAAAGTTGCTGTATCGTCAGAAGATGGAGACGTCGATGCTGTAGGAGCGTGTGTTGGATTGAGGGGCATAAGAATTCAAAACGTTGTAAATGAACTTTTGGGTGAAAAGATTGATGTTGTAGATTGGGATGAAGATCCCAAGGTTCTAATTACAAATTCACTATCTCCTGCATCAGTATCTAATGTTGTGATAAATCCTGATGATAGTACTGCAATAGTAACAGTCCCTAAAAAACAATTGTCATTGGCAATTGGAAAAGAGGGACAAAATGCAAGATTAGCAGCCAAATTAACTCTTTGGAAAATAGATGTTCAAGCTGAAGAAGAAGTAATTGTAAAAGTAGATAAAGAGATTCAACCTAAATCTGATTCTATTATTTCAAGTGATAGTATTGATCCCAAATCTGAGCCAGAAGTTTCTGACAAAAAAGATATCTCGAAAGAAGAATTATTATCTGATAATGTTTTAAGTGATATTGATCAACCAGAAGTACTAGTAAAGGAATCTGTTGATGAAAAAGCTGAACTTTTAGCTTTGGAAAAAGAAATACAAGAACTTGAACAAAAAGAACAAAAAGAAGAAAAACAGAAAAAAATAAAAGAAGATATTTTAGATTTCTCTTCTGAGGATATATGGGATTTGGGAGGCTCAAATTCTAAAGAAAGTTCTGATGATACTATTAGATTTGCTGAAGATATTGAATCTTTAAAAAACTCTAACAGTGATGGGAAAAATGCAAGAAAGTCACCCAAAAGAAAAAAAAATAAAAGATAATGAAATGGAATAAAATTGACTACAAACGATTCAGGCGAAATAAATTCAGAGGAAATAGTACGAGATCCTGTATCGTTACCTTTAATTATTTCAGTAGGTGATTTAGCAGAAGTTCTTGAAGAATCTCAAGTAGAAGTAATTAAATCTCTTATGAAACAAGGAGTAATGGCTTCAGTAAACCAAGAAGTTGATTTTTCAGTGGCAGCAAGAGTCGCCCAATCTTTTAATATCCCTGTTATAAAACCTAAAGAATCATTAGATAATGAAGATGCGCTTAATGTAGGTTCGAGTATCGATACATCTGAAAAAAACACAGGTGAAAAAAGAGCCCCTGTAATTACAGTTTTAGGGCACGTTGACCATGGTAAAACTACATTATTAGATGCAATCAGAAAAACTAATGATGTGGAAAAAGAAGAAGGCGGAATAACTCAGAAAATTGGTGCATATCAGGTAAGACACAAAAAATCTGAAATTACGTTCATAGATACGCCTGGTCATGAAGCTTTTTCATCTATGAGAATTTCAGGAACTAGTGTTACTGATATTGTTATTTTAGTAGTTGCTGCAGATGATGGATTGATGCCTCAAACAATTGAATCAATAAACCATGCTAAAAATGCAAAAGTACCTATTATTGTTGCTGTTAATAAATGTGATTTAGAGGGAGCTGATGTTGATAAAGTTAAAGGGCAATTAACTGAACATGAGCTAATAGTGGAAGATTATGGTGGAGAAGTATTATGTGTTGAAGTTTCTGCTCTAAAGGGAGAAGGTATTGATGGATTACTTGAGTCAATCTCACTTCTTTCAGAAATTAGTGAATTAGACTCTAACTCTAACCTGTCTGGCAAAGGAGTTATTATTGAGTCTTACAATGATCCTAAAAAAGGATCTATTTCAACAGTTCTTGTTAAATCTGGATCATTTAAACATGGAGATATATTAGTTTCAGGAAATAATTCTGGAAAAATCAGACAAATGATTGATGGATACGGTACAGAAGTAAAAAAAGCTAAACCTTCAACTCCTATCCAAGTAATGGGAATGGGAGGAATAAACCAAATTGGAGATGTTGTAGAAGTTGTAGAAAATGAAAAACAAGCTAGAAAATTAATACAAAAGAGATCAAGAAACTCTCAAAAACAAAATAATAAAATTACTACTCTTTCCCAAGTAGTTAAGAGAGCAAAGGCTTCAAAAGAAAAAGAAATTAATATTGTAATAAAAACAGGTTCTAATGGAGCATTGACCGCTGTTGAACAAGTAGTAAATGATCTAACTAGTGAAGATATTCAAGTAAAGATAATTTCAGGATCTGTTGGTGCTGTTACTGAATCAGATGTTATGTTAGCATCCAGCGCTGAAGATTGCATTATAGTTGCTTTTCAAACCATTGTTCAAGGTGGCGCAAAATCTCAATCTGAATCAAATAATATTCCAATAAGAAGCTTTGATATCATATATACTCTTGTGGATGAAATAAAGGCTATAATTCAAGGTTTGCAAGGGGAAGAAAAATCTGAAGTTAATATTGGGTCTGCAAGAATTTTAGAAGTTTTCCCTCGAGGCAAAATTCAAAAAATAGCCGGAGTACGAGTTTCTGATGGAAAGATTCTTAGAAATGCAAGAATAAGACTTGTAAGGGATTCAGAAATTATTTTTGATGGTGGAATTGAATCTATGAGACATCTAACTCAAAATGTTACAGAATTGACCAATAATCTAGAAGGCGGTATAGTCCTAAATGGTTATCATGAAATTCAAATTGAAGATATTTTAGAGTGCTATGAGTTGAAATAAATTTATGGTTGATTTTAGATTAGAAAAATTTAATAAAACTGTAAAAAAAATAATTGGTGAATCCATTTCAACTTTAGAAGATTATTCAGATATTTCTATGATTTCAATTATGAGAGTAGTAACTAGTAAAGATCTTTCATATAGTAAAGTTTTTGTTAGTATTTTTGATGAATTAAATAATGATTCTGAAGAAATAGTTATGAAATTAAATGATAGTGCTTTCTATTTTCAAAAAATTATTTCAAGTAAGATTAGAACCTCTAGAATTCCAAAAATAAAATTTTATTTAGATAAATCATCTGAATTTCAAAGACAAATAGATGAGCTAATTGATGAAGTTTATTTCGAGAAATAGTAAAAAATGACTTTTCTTGAGAGCGGAATAATAATAGTAGACAAACCATATCAATGGACATCAAATGATGTGATAAGAAAAATCAAATCAAAAAATAAGTTTAAAAAAATTGGTCATGCAGGAACTTTAGATCCACTAGCTACAGGAATTCTACCGATTTTAATTAATGATTCAACTAAATATTTTGATTATTTTCAAAATTTCAAGAAATCTTATTTGGCAGAGATTAAGTTTGGTATTTCTACTAAATCTTATGATTTAGAAGGAGAAATTGATGGCGAAACTGAAAACATACCAGAAAATATAGAAAAAATTGAAGAAACTCTTTGCCATTTTTTAGGATTAATAAAACAATTTCCCCCCAAATATAGCGCCTTAAAAAAACATGGAAAAAGGTTGTATGAATATGCAAGAAATGATGAAGAGATAGAAATCGAATCAAGAGAAGTAGAAGTTAGTGAAATTAAAATAATTAGTTGGGAAACTCCCATTTTAAAGCTAATTATTAGTTGTTCAAGCGGTTTTTATGTTCGAAGTTTTGCAAATGATTTAGCAAAAAAACTTGATACCTTAGGAGTTCTAATAAGCTTATCTAGAATAAATTATGGACCTTTTGTTATCAAAGACTCTATAAATATACAAAATATTAATGAATTAGAAAAAAAACTTATATCTGTTGATTCAATCTTTTTTGATAACAAAAAATTAGTTTTTGATAATGAATCGGAGCAATTATATTTTAATGGAACTGTTTTTTCTTCTGAAAATTTGAATTTAAGTTTATTGAAAGAAGAAGAAATAAAAATATATAATATTAATGATAAATTTATTGGATTACTAACTTTTGACGAGTCAAAAAATTTCTGGAAACCTAAAAATATAATTAGGTGATTAAAANTAATANCTAANATTTATTAATTTGAAATAGAGAATATATGATAATACAAAATATNAAANNTTTTTTNAAATTAAAATCAGCCCCAGGGATTTTATTACTTTTAGCAGCAGTAACTGCAATACTTGTTGAAAACTCTTTTCTAAGCGATTCATATTCTAAACTTCTACATACTTCTTTNAATATAAAAGTTTTTAATTTTTCTATAGATAAAGATATACATCACTGGATCAATGATGGATTAATGGCTATTTTCTTCCTTTTGGTGGGTTTGGAAATCAAAAGAGAATTGATCCAAGGACACCTTTCTACAAGAGAACAATTTAGTTTACCTGCNGTTGCTGCTATAGGAGGAATAACTATACCTGCAATTATTTATTTAAGTTTAAATTTTGGTAACGANGTAACTACTAATGGATGGGCTATACCAACAGCTACAGATATAGCATTTGCATTAGGCGTAGTTACATTACTCGGAAATAGAGTTCCAATTTCTCTGAAAGTTACTTTAGTAGCGATTGCGATAATAGATGATCTTATTGCAATAATAATTATTGCCTCATTCTACACTTCAAACTTGTCAATAAATTACTTAATTTTTGCAGCAATTGCTACTTCTATTTTATTTTTAATAAATAATAGGAAAATCAATAATTTGTTTCCATATATTTTATTAGGGATTTTACTCTGGGTGTTTGTACTAAAATCTGGTATACATGCAAGTTTAGCTGGAGTCCTATTAGCTTTTTTTATTCCTTTAAAATCTAAAAATTCTTTGGTAGACTCTCCTCTTAAAAAACTAGAACATTCAATAGAACCATCNGTAAATTTTATTATTTTGCCAATTTTTGCNTTTGCCAATGCTGGTGTTTCTTTTTCAGGAATGAAATTAAATCTTGTTTGGGACCCGGTAACTTTAGGTATAATATTAGGATTATTTTTTGGCAAACAAATTGGTGTAATGCTATTCACTTATTTAGGGAGTGTTTTAAGAATATGTAAATTACCTTCAGATATATCTTGGGCACAATATTATGGACTTTCATTAGTAACAGGAATTGGATTTACTATGAGTTTGTTTATCGGGAGTTTGGCATTCACTGATCCAGAATATCAAACATCTGTAAGATTAGGAGTATTATTAGCTTCCTTGCTAGCAGGTGTATTTGGTTATATAACCTTACGACTAACTATTAAATCTTCAAAATANATTTTCTCAGAAGTTATTTTTGAGTCTGTATGATTAAGATTATAATAACTAATGCTATTCTATAAATAATAGAATTACTAACTTAGATTTTCAAACTTAAACCGTCAAAAGCCATTTGCATTTTTATATTTGATTTTTCTGAAATAATTTCAAGAAATTCATTCACTTCTTCATGATTAATATCATGGCAAGCATCAGTAAAAAAAGCCAACTTAGGTTTTAATTCTAATATTATTTCTATGGATTCTTCTAAAGTTAAGTGCGATTTATGTTTTCTTCCTTGGCGTAATGCATCTAAAACTATTATTTCGCTTCCTTTTATTTTNTTCATAGTATTTTTTGGAATATATGAACAATCACTTATATATGAAAAATCATCAATTCTATAACCATTTGCAAAATAATTTTCTCCATGATTTACATTTAGAGGAATGAAATCTTGNCCTAATATATTTATCTTTTCATCATTGATTTCATTAAATTCTAGTTTTGCAACAGTACCACCAGATGTAATTTTTGTTGTATCAACTAAATAATAAAATGTTTTTTTTACTACATCTAAATCTACTTTTCTTAAGAAAATTGGAATTTTACTTTGTGTATTATTTGTCCAGTCTCTTAAGTCATCAAAGCCTCCTGCTGCATCTTGGTGTGCATGAGTAAGAATTACAGCATCAATTGAATCAACATTATGAATTGGAAATAATTTAATAGCAGACTGATAAAAAAATTTCCCTGCATCTATAATTATATTTTTTTGAGTTTTTTGNTTTGTTATTTTTAATAAAATACTTGTGTTTAATCTTCTGTTCTTTGAATTTGGCTTGACTGCATCATTGCATACAATACAGTTTGAATCATTTGTTAGACAGCTGACTCTAGGGACTCCCTCGGAAGTTCCTGTACCAAGAAAAACTATTTCTTTATCAATATTATTCATTAAATAACCCTTTTTTTGGATTAGCCCCAAATCCTAAATATTCTTTGGGATTTAATACTCCGTCCTCTATAGTATCTATAGATTGGTTTTCCCATTGCTCTAAATCTAAATTTGTATTTTTAGGATTATGTAACTCTGCCATATTATTAACAATACCTGATTGAATAATTGGTAGTCCCCAAGGTTCTCCACCTCTATGCAATATTATATTAAATTTATTTTTATTAATTTCTATGATTTTTAGTATAGAGCTTATACCTCCACACCAAGTAATATCAGGCTGCCAAATATCATAAATATTTTTTTGGTGCATGATTTTGAAATTATTATAATTGAAATCATGTTCTCCTCCTGCTAATTTGATACCTTTTAATTCACTTAATATTGATTCATTTACTAGCATTTCATCAGGAGTGGATATATCTTCAATCCATTCAATTCCTATATCTGATAATTTATCTGACATCATTTTTGTATATTCCCTATCCCATGACATATAGCAATCAATCATAATATTTTTCACATTATAATTTTTTTTTATCTTGCTAATCAAATTTATTATCTCTTTTTGTTCATTATCAAAATCCCCTTCGGATTTTATACTTAATTTGAAATTATTTAAACCTAAAGAATAATATTGATCTACATTATTACCAGTTGCATAAGTATTGATATTTTTTTGATGATCATGAGAGTTATTTAATAGATTTTTTATAGGAGTGATGCTGTATTTACTATAGGCATCCCATATAGCTAAATCTATTGCAGATAAAGCCATCAAAGCAACTCCTCCTCTTCCATATGGAATACTTTCAAAAAAAAGCCTGTCAAAAATATTTTTAATGTCTGAGATATCATTTATTTCTTCATTAATTAGAAAGTCTTTTAAGTGACCATTTATTATTTCTATTGAAGATTTCCCTCCTCCACCAGTTCCATACCCAAAAACTTCTTTTTTATCAGTGTGTAATTTTATGATAATTTGCCATAAATTAGGTCTCCATGTTCTCAATGTTTCTTTATAANTTGGATATACTGCCTCAATTTTAGTTATTTTCATAGAATAAACTTTCTGTTTTACGTATAAAATGTTAACTTACGGGGTGTGGCGCAGCGGTAGCGCACCCGCTTTGGGAGCGGGGGGTCACAGGTTCAAATCCTGTCACCCCGACCATTAACTTTATTTAAGTTAAACTATAACAGTATATAAAAATTATAAAAAAATGAATTGGTTTGTTGGCACATATTCTAAAAGAGGTAGTAAAGGTATTTACCTTATAGAATTTGATGAATCAAATGGAAAATTTAAACTAATCAACTCATTTGAAAAACAAAGTCTTTTGAACCCATCTTTTTTAGCGATTCATAACGAATATTTATATTCAGTTGGTGAATCTGAATCTCCAAATCCTGGAACTGTTTCATCCTATAAGATTAACGGCAATAATATAGAAAAAATAAGTGAAGCTTTTACCAACGGTGATAACCCTTGCCATTTAGCGATTAACTCTAAGAATAATTTTTTAGTTGCTGTGAACTATTCTTCTGGAGATTTTTCAACTTATAAAATAACAAATGGCAGTATAGACTTTTTAGAAAAAATTTCTCATAAAGGTTCGAGTGTAAATACTTCAAGGCAAAATGAACCACATGCCCATTCAATAAATTTTATTAATGATGAAACTTTTTTCGTTTGTGATCTTGGGATTGATAAAATCATAAAATATACAATTAACCCAAAATCTCAAAAGATAAATTCTGAAAAATATTTTAATCTGAATCCTGGAGCAGGTCCAAGGCATTTCGTTATTAATAATTCACTTAATATTGCATACTCAATTAATGAACTTGATTCAACTATTTCTGTTTTTGAAATTGATAAAGAAAATAACTTATCTAATTTTCAAAACATTTCAACTATTCCAAATGATTATGCAGAAGAAACAACTACTGCTGATATTCATTTTTCTCAGGATGGTAAATTTTTATATGGTTCAAATAGAGGACATGATTCATTGGCTCAATTTTCTATCAATGAAAATGGAGCTTTAAATTTTGAGAGAAACATTTCTACTGAAGGTAAGACTCCAAGAAACTTTGCTATTTCTAAAAGTGGAAAATTTGCTCTAGTTGCAAACGAGAATTCTGATAATATTTCTAGTTTTTATATTGATAAAGAAAGCGGTAATTTAAAATATACAGGTCAGAAAATACAGATCCCTTCTCCTGTATGTTTATTAGAGATTATCAAATGATGGAGATAAAACTTTTTTCGTAGTTTCCAGGGTAAGAATTACTATAGCCCCAAAACAAGAGAAAAATGCTGAAATCCAAATTGCTAATTCATATCCACCTGTTACATCAAAAACTAATCCTGGAATAAAACCTCCTAATGCCATACCTAAACTTGCAGCTAAAATTTGCCAACCGTAAGTAGTATCCATAGGGAAAAATCCATAATATCTTCTGTTCATTATTGGAAATAAAGTTCCTTCTCCTCCATAAGGAATAGACCATAATATTCCTACTAAATAAAACATCCATTTGCTCTCTGTGAATGCCCATGGAATAACAAATAATCCTTGCCCTAAGAAAGCTAGAAACATTATTGTTTTAGGATTTATACCATCTCCTAGTATTGGTGTTATAAATCTAGTAGTCATTGAAACTATCATTATTAGAGTCAAGCAAAAAACAGAATCTGTATAACTTATACCTTTACTTGTCATAAGTGGAACTAGGCCAATTAGAATCACTGCATGTCCGACACAACCCAAAAAGTGAATGTTCATTAAACTCCAAAATGCATTAGTTTTATAGATTACATTTTGTAAATTTAGAGAAAAATTATTTGATTTATTATCCTTTGAATCTTTAATTTTATCTATATCTTTAGCTCCATAAGGCAATAGGTTTTTATCACTTGGCGTATTCCTGAAAAATTGAAGAGCAACAATCATTATTGCAGTACCTACAACCCCACTAACTATAAAAGTTGTTTGCCAACCAACAGCATCTAACATTATTCCCATAATTTGAATTACTAATGCAGGACCTAAACTCCACATCCCAATAATTAATCCAGTGGCAAGTCCTAAGCGAGTTTTAAACCATACAGCAACAGCAGGAATAACAGGAACTAAGAACATTGATTGTGCAAATCCAAATATTATTCCATATGATATATAAAATTCTATGATAGATGATGCAAGTGCTGTCCATAACATCCCTATTAGGAATAATAATAATCCTATATACATAGTTTTTCTAGCTCCAATAATAGTTGAAGCATATCCGGCTATAGGAGATGAAAACGCAGTTACTATTGACATGATTGCATATGCTATTCCTATAGATTTAGGATCCCAAGAAAATTCTTCTACTAGTGGATCGATTATAATTCCAAAGGCCATTCTTATAGCAGAACCTATCATTTGTGCAATTGCACCAACGGCAACTATTACCCATCCATAATGCTTAAAATCAATTTCAGATATGCTATTTTTTATTTTCCTTAATGAAGAGGACATATAAAGATGCTCCCCCCTTCAAGCCATGAAACTTGATAGTCTTTATTTTGATTGATTTTATTAGCAGAATCCCATGCAAAGAAATATATTAAAACACTCATTGAAAAAATGAACGAGATAAAAAATAAAAATAATCCTTTTACTGGAGATTTTGTATTAGTTTTAGATGCAGTCACCATTGAATTAATAATATCAAATTTTTATTATTATTATGCAGTTTTTAACTAAACTTGTAATTAATCTATAATGCAATTTTTAAACTTAATAATTAATATCTTTGAAAAACATAGATTTAAATTATTATGCTTTATTTTAATTCATGCCCAAAATGTACTAAGGGAACAATTGAATATAATCAAGATTCACAAGGTAAATCGATAACCTGTCTTATGTGCGGATTTAGTAAAAATTCTTTTTCTAATCCTTCTAGGAGAAAAAAAACAAAGATTTCCTAATTGACTCTTAATATATCTTTGTAATAAGGGTATATATAATATTAAAAAAAACTGATTTATTTAATGTTATCGTTACCCCAAAAACCTAGAGTTCTAATAGTTGAAGACGATAAAAGTATCAGAGATGCATTAAGATATAATCTTATTGCTGAAAACTATTCTGTTAGCTTAGAAGAAAACGGAATAGATGCTTTAGACACTATTCTACAAAATCCATTTGATCTTATTCTGTTAGATATTATGTTGCCAAATTTAGATGGAATGGAAATATGTAAAAGAGTTAGATATGAGAATATAAACACTCCAATAATAATGATTACGGCTAGAGATACTGATATAGATAAAGTTTTAGGCTTAGAACTTGGAGCAGATGACTATGTTTCTAAACCTTTTAGCATGCCTGAACTTTTGGCAAGAATAAAATCAAATATAAGAAGGAATAAAATATCATTTGAAAATTACAAAAATATTTCAAAAAAAAACTTCAATCATTTGGGAGTTTCATTTGATTTGGAAAAGAGAGAAATAAAAATTGATGGTGATGTGAAATTTTTTAGACCTAAAGAATTTGATCTTGCATATGTATTAATGAGTAATCCTGGCAAAGTATATACAAGGGAAAAATTGGTTCAGGATATATGGGGATTTGACTATTTTGGAGACACAAGAACAGTTGATGTTCACGTTAGATGGATTAGGGAAAAAATTGAAGAAAATAATTCTAAACCTAAAAAAATTTTGACTGTAAGAGGGGTGGGTTATAAAGCAAATGTGGAGTAAAAAGAAATTAATTTAAAGCAGAATATTCCTAAACTTTCATATACTAAAATAGTTCTATTATTAGGTACTAATATATTATTCATATCTTTTTTACTAATCCTAATTTTTTCTGATAATTTGTTTTTACTTCTTTGTGTTTTTATTCTTTTATTTTTATTCAATATTTTTACAATTTATGTTGTAAAAGCTAAGATAAATTTATTAAATAATAATATTAAAATGATTTTTAATGACACTAATTCTAAACTAAATTTTATTGATGATTTAAATACAACTAATAAGTTATTAAAGGACAACATAATTGAACTCAACTCTGACCTAAAAATAAATAATGAATTTGGATTGCTTTATAATCTTTCTAAAGATTATTTCGATGAGGGAATATTATTTTTGGATTCAAAAAGAAATGTAAAAAGTATAAATAAAAAAGCATTAGAATTATTTGATATAAACATATCAAACATCCCAAGTATAAATAAATTGACTGATATTTCAACTAACATTGAAATACTTGAATTTGTAGAATCATCTTCAACTAATGTAAATAATAAAAATATACAAACTAATTTTCCAGAAAAACATTTTAATTTAAGATCTTTAAAGATAGAAGATACAATTATTTTGTTTATAAAAGATATAACTGATATCTTTTATATGGATAAAATTAGGAAAGAATTTTTTGCTAATACCTCACATGAATTAAAGACTCCAGTTACTTCAATTCAATTAAACGTTGAGGCATTAAAAAATAGTATAAAAATTGATAATAAAGATGATTTTGAATATTTTTTAGAAAAAATAACTTTTGATTCAGATAGATTACAAAAAATTTCTAAAGATATTGGAAATGTACATGCTTTGGAATCAGGCATTATTACATTATCTGAGGAAGAATTTTCTATTGATGATTTTATAAATGAAGCTAAAAAACTTATAGAAACTTTATTAGACTCAAAACAAATTAAATTAATAATCAATAAAAAAAATAATTTTAAGAAAATAGTTTTAGACAGAAATCTTTTTATGACAATTTTTGAAAATGTTATATCTAATTCTATTAGATATAGCGAAATAGGAAATTCTATAGAAATAGATTTATTCAAATCAGAAAAAGAATTTGAAATTGTGTTTAATGATTATGGTACAGGTGTTACAAAAAAAGATTTGCCTCATATTTTTGAAAGATTTTATAGAGCTGATGGAATAAGAAGTGATAAACATTCTGGATTAGGGCTTTCAATTGTAAAACATATTGTAGAACTTCACGATGGAACAATTATTGCCAATAGTTCGTTAAATAATGGATTGTCTATTGCTATAAAAATTCCGCAATAGATTTATATTATTTAACGTTGATTTAACAATTCGATTATTGATTGTAATAATCTTGACTTGATAATTTATTTAAATTTCATTTTTTATGCAAAAAGATACTAGAGGTATAACTAAAAGAAAAATAGAAGAAACTTTAGTTCTTAATTTACTGAGATTAAGTGGATTGATTTCTATTATTACAACGATTGGGATAATTACTATTTTAGGAGTAAACTCTGTACCCTTTTTCAAGGAAGTAGGATTTACTGAATTTTTTACAGAATTAAAGTGGACTCCATTATTTGTTCCTCAAAATTTTGGTGTCTCTCCATTAGTAAACGGGACTTTTCTTGTTGCTTTTATAGCTGCTGGAACAGCATTAGTTTTTGGATTGGGAAGTGCTTTTTATTTATCTGAATATGCAACTAGAAATGTTAGAAAAATAATAAAACCTTTATTAGAAATTTTAGCTGGTATCCCAACAGTAGTTTATGGATATTTTGCATTGACTTTTGTTACACCTATAATTCAAGTTATTTTCCCTCAAACAATTATTTTTAATGCCTTAAGTGCAGGGATAGTCATGGGAATTATGATTATTCCAATGGTTTCTACATTATCAGAGGATGCTATGAATGCTGTTCCTATGAGTTTGCGAGAAGCAGCTTATGGACTAGGAGCAAAAAAATACCAAGTGGCTTTAAGAGTCGTATTTCCTTCAGCAATTTCAGGAGTCGTTGCCTCTTTTATTCTAGCCATATCTAGAGCTATAGGAGAAACAATGATTGTAAGCCTTGCTGCAGGAGGAAAGCCTGCATTAACATTAAATCCTCTTGATGCTATACAAACTATGACAGCGTATATAGTCACCGTAAGCCAAGGTGAAACACCTCAAGGATCTGTTGAATATAATAGTATTTTTGCTGTCGGATTATTACTTTTTTTCTTGACTCTTATTATGAATTTAATAGGAAGATTTATTGTTACAAAATATGCTCAAAATTATGAATAAACTATGAAAGAAAAATTTTTCTATATACTCTTTTTATCTGCAATTCTAATTGGTATTTTTTCTCTTGTAATTTTATTTGTAGATATAATTTCTGATGGGTATAAACATCTTACTTGGGATTTTTTGACTAATTATGCATCAAGAAAAGCAGAAAAATCTGGAATTTTAGCTCCTTTAGCAGGGACATTATGGCTCATAGTATTGACAGCGCTTTTTACTATCCCAATTGGAGTATCTACTGCCTTATACCTTGAAGAATTTGCATCAGATAATTTATTTAATAAAATAATAAAAATAAATGTTTCAAACTTAGCAGGGGTTCCTTCAATAATTTATGGACTACTTGGGTTAGCTTTTTTTACCTATACATTAGCTCTTGGTAAAAGTTTATTAGCAGGAGCTTTGACAATGACCTTACTTGTTCTCCCAATTGTCATTATAGCTTCTCAGGAGGCTATTAGAACAATACAACCTTCATTGAAAGATGCAGCATATGCACTGGGGGCAACAAAATGGGAAGTTTCAAAAAGAGTTATTCTCCCTCATTCTATAGGAGGAATAATGAGTGGAATTATCTTAGCGATGTCTCGAGCATTAGGTGAAACAGCTCCAATTTTAATTATTAGTTCATTAGTATTTATTACTATGGTTCCATCAGGACCATTAGATAGATTTACCATATTACCATTGCAAATATATACCTGGGCATCATTCCCACAAGATGATTTTAGAGCAATAGCATCCACTGGAATTATTGTTTTGTTATTTATATTAATTTTTATGAATTCTATAGCAGTCTATATAAGGTTTAAAACACAGGATTAAATTCTATTTTGGTAGAATAGACGGATAAAGCAAATTTATTATGTCTAATACTTATTGGTTAGTGAATTTTTCACTAGAAAATTTTAATATATCTAAGAAAAGATCATTCGATCTTTTAGGATTTTCAAAAAAAGATAATAAATTGACAAATAAAATAAATACAAACGACCATGTATTATTTTATATCTCAGATATTAAAAGTTTTGTTGGGTCTTCAGTTGTAAATTCTAAGAAATTTTTTGATAAAAAGAAAATTTGGGATCTTGAAGAGGATGATGTGAAATTTCCCTACAGGGTAAAGTTGAAATCAACTAAAATTTTGCCTGAAAAAAAATTTATGAGTGGGTATGATGTAGCCCCTTCATTGAGTTATTTGAAAAGATGGGCCCCAGAAGATTGGTATCTGGCTTTCTTAGCTCCAGTACACATTATTTCTCATAATGATTATCAGATTATTTCAAAAGGTATTGATGATTCATTAAGTCCCAAACAGAAAAATACTCAGATAATAAAAAAAACTAGAAGAACCAAGAAAAAGAAGTAACTACAAATTCAAAATATTTTTTGAATTATATTCTATTTTTTCGATTAATAATTCTGGTTTTATTTTTTTTAAACTACTCAATTTTTCTATAATCAACACAAGATCTTTAGGTTCTGTCCAACGTAATCTGTTTTTTTTAAAATATTGAGGATAGCTATCTGTTTCTATAACTAATTGTTCTAATGGGATTTTTTTAATTACATCGGATAGAATTTCATCTCTTAGAAAAGGCTTAGCAACTGAAATATAAACATTTTCATTTAGAAGTTGTTTTGCATAATTGTAATCGCCTGAAAAATAATGGGCTACAGACTTTATTTCATTTATTTTTGCGATTTTAATCAAATTTATTGCATCTTTTTCTGCATTTCGAACATGAAAAGCAACAGGTAATTTAATACTCTTTGCTAGGATGATTTGTTCATAAAAAAAATCTTCTTGAATTTTTTTATCCGGTGAACTTTCTTGAAAATCTAGACCTATTTCACTAATCATAATAGTTTTTTTATTTTCTGAAAGTTTAGATAATTTTTCAATATAATTATCAGTTTTTTCATCAAAAATATTTTGAGGATGAATTCCTACCGCAGAATAAATCTCCTTATATTTTTTTGATAATTCAATAGAATTTTTAGAATCAGATAATGTTGTACCAGCTGCAATAATTATTTTGATATTATTTTTTATAGAATTATTAATTAATATTTCTATATCTTCGTTACTAAATTGTTGTACATGTGTATGAATATCTATTAGCATTTTAAGAATCTACTATTAAATTTATAAAATTGGAGTAAAAATGAGACCAGGATTTGGGCAATTCAATGTAGCAACTCCTGAATATTTGAGATTTGCAGCACAATATGGAGTAAAGGACATATTACTTAATAATCCATCTCTTCAGGAAGAAAAACCAGGTGTATGGTCAAAAAAGGAATTACTGAAATTAAAGTTAACTATAGAAAGTTATAACTTGAGATTATCAGCAATTGAAAATGTCCCTACTCATTTTTATGATCAAATAATGCTAAATGGTCCTCAAAAAGATCAGCAGATAGAAAATATGATTCAAAACATTTCCAATATGGGAGAAATTGGTATTCCAATCTTCGGATATAATTGGATGCCTTCTCACGTTTGGAGAACTGCTCCCAAAACAATCAGAAGTGGATCTATAGCAACAGCTTTTAATTATGAATCTGCGAAACAAATGCCAATATCTCATGAAAGAGAATACTCAGAAGATGAAATGTGGCAAAATTTAGAAGAATGGATAAAAATAATAACTCCAATTGCAGAACAAAANAATATTCGTTTAGGTATTCACCCGTGTGACCCACCTGTAGAATCTTTAGGAGGAATTCCTCAACTATTTAGGTCTTTTGATTCATACAAGAGATTGATTGAAATAATTGACTCTCCATCAAATGCAATTGAATTTTGTCAGGGAACTTTTTCAGAAATGGAAGATGCAAAAGATGGAGGGATATATGAAATGATTGATTATTTCTCTTCAAGAAAAAAAATATTATATGTGCATTTCAGAAATGTTTCAGGCACTGTACCTAATTTTAATGAAGAATTTATTAATACCGGATACGTAGATATGCATAAAGCNATGAAGATATATCATAAAAATGGTTTTGATTCTTTTTTTATAGATGATCATGTCCCTCAAACATTTGAAGATACTGAATGGGGCCATAGAGGAAGAGCATTTGCTAATGGATATATACAAGCATTAATAGAATCTGTAACTAAAGAAAATAAATTATAGGTCTATAAATAATTAATTTTGTTTNAAAAAAGAAATTCAAAAACATCTCAAAGCATATTAATTGATTAAGTGGCTACTTTTATTTAATTCTTTTTACATTGGATGAAAAAATTATAAAAATACAAGCTAATAAAGCTATTAACGCAAACATTGGAAAGCTTAGTTTGTAAGATCCNGTGAAATCATATATTAATCCAGCTGATATTCCACCTATCGCTTGTCCAGCACTTACAAATGGCTCTGAATATCCTCTAATNGAACCAATATTATCTTTCCCAAAAATATCAGCTAGCACAACCGGAGGGATTACTAATAAACCACCTAAAGCCATTCCAAAAATGAATCCTATTAAATATGCCAAAANTATATTTGATATTAATAGAAATAATAATGCTGAAAGACCTAGCCAAACACATCCAAAGAAATAAACATATTTTGAAGAAAACTTATCTGTAGCCCATCCTGTAACAAGACTACCTACACCTGTCCCTAAGGCCATAATAGTTAATGCTGATGCTGCAAAAATAGGATTTATACCTTTATCNATTAAGTATGCTGCTTGATGAATATTTACTCCGGTATGGATAAAATATGTTAAAAATCCAACCATTGATAACATCCAAAAAGGTCTAGTTTTTAGTGCATTTCTTAGCGATATAGAAGATGTATTTCTNTCTTTATTTCCTGAGTTATTTTTTAACTCCAAATATTTTTTATCGTTAGAGTCTATATCTTTAGGATCATCTACCATTGTGAAAAACACCAAAGGTAAAGAAATTAACCANACCATTAGTCCTATAAATATCCAACTCATTCTCCAAGAATCAGGATTGTTGCCATCTATGTTTATAATTAATTGTGCAAATAANGGAAATAGTCCCATACCTAGTGAATGAGATAAACCTAAAATTCCAGTTGCTTTTCCTCTATTATTTATGAACCATTTAGCAATGACTGTTGAAGCTCCTATTTGTACAGGAGAACTAAAAATTATTCTTCCAATTCCAAAAAGTATGTAGAAAGTAATTGGATTAAATGTTCTGCTAATTAATAGAGTCGAGATTCCTAATAGAGATATAGANAAGAATAAAGTTTTTTTAGAACCATATTTTTGAATTAGATACCCGGAAAGTGGAGAAATGAATACTGATAAAATTCCTGCTAGAGAAGAGGCTCCAACAATCAATGTTCTTGACCATCCCAAGTCNTCGCTCATAGGGTAAACAAAAACGGCTATAGTTAAGGTTGCGGCAGCATTTCTAACAAACATTGTTGAACCAGATCCNGCNACAATAATCCATCCGTAATAAAAAGATGTATTTTTTTCGATGAATTTCGCTAATTGGTTCATTCTAGCTATTTATTTAATCTAATAATAGAATGTAACATTAAATTTATTATCCGTTTAGGACTTTGGGAGAGAGAATGTCTATTAATTTTGAAAAAAATAAATATCTAANGGAAATTGAGCTTATAGAAGGATCGAAAAGTTTTTTTGATATTAAGTCTTTAACTGACGACAATAATATCAATTTAAATAAAATTCCATTTTCTATACGAATACTTATAGAAAATGTATTAAGGTCAAATCATAACGAAATTTCAAACTTACAGCAAATAGAGCAATTGATAAGTTGGTCTAAAGATTCTGCNCCNGATAAAGAATTCCCATATATGCCTGGAAGGGTGATTCTTCAAGACTTTACAGGAGTTCCAGTGGTGGTTGATCTTGCGGCGATGAGAGATGCTGTAAGTACCCTAGGAATTAATGCTTCAATGATTAATCCNATTGTGAGAACAGATCTTGTAATAGATCATTCTGTGCAAGTTGATTATTTTGCTCAAAACTCTTCTTTGTCAAAAAATATTTCAAGAGAATTTGATAGAAATCAAGAGAGATATAAACTTTTGAAATGGGCTCAAAATTCATTTTCAAATTTTTTAGTTGTGCCTCCTGGGACAGGAATTGTCCATCAGGTTAATTTAGAAAATCTTGCAGAAATAATATTAAGTTCAGATGAAAATAATTTTATTTATCCTGATACATGCGTAGGAACAGATTCTCATACAACAATGATTAATGCAGTAGGAGTATTAGGTTGGGGAGTTGGAGGTATTGAAGCAGAAGCTGTAATGTTAGGTCAGCCTTATTATATGCAAGTACCAGAAGTAATAGGTGTAAATCTTTATGGAAAAATAAATGAAGGGACCACAGCAACTGATGTTGTATTGGCAATTGTAGAAAAATTAAGAGAAGTAGGGGTAGTTGAAAAATTTGTAGAATTTTTTGGTCCGGGTATGAGTAGTTTATCTTTGACNGATAGAGCTACTATTTCGAATATGGCACCTGAATATGGTGCTACATGTGGATTTTTTCCTGTAGATAATAGAACAATGGATTATTTAACATTAACAGGAAGGAATAAAAAAATTATTGATAGAGTTGAAAAATATACTCAGAGTAATAATTTGTTTTATGATGGAATAGATCCAAATTTCACAAAAAAAATAGATTTTGATTTATCCTCTGTTTCACCATCATTAGCTGGGCCAAAAAGACCACAAGATAGATTAGCTTTATCAAACGTTAAAACTAATTTTCAAGATAGTTTTCAATTAAGTGAAGATCAAATTGATAATAGTGAATTAGATGATGGATCGGTTGTTATAGCTGCTATNACAAGTTGTACAAATACATCTAATCCAAATGTAATGATGGGTGCAGGAATAATAGCTAAAAATGCATCAAAAAAAGGATTAAAGCCCAAACAATGGGTCAAAACATCTCTCGCTCCAGGTTCAAAAGTTGTAAGTAAATATTTAGAATCAGCTGGACTTGATAAATATTTAGATGATATTGGTTTTCATACNGTAGGATATGGATGCACTACATGTATTGGTAACTCAGGCCCTTTACCTCAAGAAATTGCTGAAGTAATAGATAATAAAGAATTATCAGTAGCTGCAGTTCTTTCAGGGAATAGAAATTTTGAAGGTAGAGTACATCCTCAGGTCAAAGCTAACTATTTAGCTTCTCCAATGCTTGTTGTTTTGTATGCTCTTGCAGGAACAGTTAATATAGATTTTTCTAAAGATCCTATTTCAAATGATAAAGATGGGAATCCTGTTTTTATGGCTGATCTTTGGCCCTCTACTGAAGAAATTGAGAGGACCATTGAAAATTCTTTAGATTCTAAAATGTTTATTGAGGAATATAAATCAGTTTTTGAAGGTCCTGAAGAATGGCAAAAACTTTCAGCAACTAAATCAGATAAATTTAAATGGGAAATTGATTCAACATATATTCAAAAACCTCCTTATTTTGAAAATTTTGATTTACAGTTGCCAGAAAAAACAAAAATTAAGGATTCAAGATGTTTAGTTGTTTTAGGTAATTCAGTGACTACTGATCATATATCTCCAGCAGGATCTATTCCTCAATCCGCTCCATCAGGTCAATTGTTGATTTCTAGTGATGTTCCAAGGTTTGAATTTAATTCATACGGTTCAAGAAGAGGGAATCATAATATTATGGTTAGAGGAACTTTTGGAAATATTCGACTTAGAAATGAAATAGTTGAAGATGAAGGAGATTGGACAATTCATTTTCCTACAAATGAAAAAATGAGAATATATGAAGCTTCTGAGTTATACCAAAAAAATNATACCCCTNTAATCGTTATTGCAGGAAAAGAATACGGAACAGGATCATCAAGAGACTGGGCAGCTAAAGGACCAGCATTATTAGGTGTAAAAGTTGTTATAGCTGAAAGTTTTGAAAGAATTCATAGATCTAATTTGGTTGGTATGGGAGTTATACCTCTACAATTTTTAGATGAACAAAATTTTAAAAGTCTTCAACTAGATGGATCTGAAATTTTTGATTTTGAAGGATTGGAATCAAAAATTACTCCAAACTCTGAAATTAATGTAACTGCTATTAAAAATAATGGTACAGAAATAAAATTTAGAACATTATTAAGAATTGATACCCAAATTGAAGCAGAATATTATTACAATGGAGGTCTTTTACCTTACGTTTTGAGGAAAATGGTTAGGGAGTCAAATTAATACTTTTGGATGGAGTAGAATTCATCCAATTAAAACCAGNTTCCTTTAACTTTCTCGGTAAAACTTTTTGATCAGATAACAAAATTTCTTTTCCAAATTTACCAAATAAAATTGAAATTGCAATCCTAGGTAATTTTACTTTTATAATAGGTTTTATTTCTAAATTGATTTCATTTAAAAGTTCTTTGAAAGTAATAGGGGTAGTAGAAACCACATTAATTGGTCCATTGATGTTTTCATTGTTTAAAANATGATGAATAGATCTTATAGCATCAATTTTAGAAATCCAAGGGAAGTAGTTTTCACCGGTACCAATACTACTAATCCCAACAATACTACTAAATTTCTTCATAGATTTATAAATCTCTGAATTTTTATCGATTATTGTCCCAAATCTTAGAAAAACCACTCGAGTTTTTTCAAGATTTTGGATTGATTCCCATTCATTTACGATATCTGGTATATCACCTCTCCCTTTTGGAGATTTTTCATCAATTAATTCATTTGGCCTGTCCCCATAAAAACCACATGCAGAGGCTGAAATAATTAATTTTGGAGGGGTTTTAGAAGCCTTAATTGTATCAATTAGGGTTTTTGTTGGATTTATCCTGCTTGATATTATTTCTGAAGCTTTTTTTCTTACAAAAGGCTTAATTATTCTTTCACCATTTAAATTAATTATTATTTCAGAATTATCAATTAATTTTTGCGATAATAATTTTTTTTCTGGATTCCAATAATGTTTTTTATTTTTATTTCTTAGAAGTAATCTTATTTCATGATCTTCTTTGCNCAAAGAAGTAATTAGGTCTTTCCCTAAATATCCACTTGAACCTGTTATTGTAATTTTCATTATATTTTTTTAAGCTGATATACTTTCTATAAACTTTTTATAGAAAAATAATAATATAAATATAAAATAATCTCCAAGAGAACAAAAATGCAATATACAAAAAAAACTAAAAATATTTCTGATCAGTTAAACAAGATTCTAAATTCTTTAGATAATNCCCAATTAAAACAAGTAAAATTTGATTTTAGTGATGAAGAAAGATTTATTTGGTATTACACTCCTCATGAACAAAATGGTCTCTTGGTATTTCAAATGAAACCCTACCAAAGAAAGTTACTATATGAATTACTTGAGCTGACTTATTCCACCCAAGGTTACAAAACTGCTAGGTCTATAATAAATTTAGAATCTATTTTAAGAGAATATGAGGCAAAAAATTCAGATTCTAATCAAGGAGGAAACGGACAATGGGTTAGGTCTGAGGAAAGATATTGGTTAGCGATTTTTGGAGATCCTTCTTCAAATAAAAATCCATGGGGATTTAGATTTGGCGGACATCATATAGGCTTAACCGTAAATATTATAAGTNATTTTATATCTATACACCCTCTATTTTTTGGAGCAAATCCTGCAAAAGTAATTGATGGGCCTCAAAAAGGATTTAGAGCCCTAAGTCAAGAGGAGGATTTAGCTAGAAAATTTGTTACAACTCTTTCTGATGAAAACAAGAAATTAGCTATAGTAAACGAAATTGCTCCTCCTGATATATTAACAGCTAACTATAGAAATTTTAATTCTCAAGATTTTTTTGAAGGTTTAAAATTTAATAAGNTAGAGGATCNTCAAAAGAATAATTTAATAGAACTGATCAAGGTATACACTTCGAGATTTACAGATGAATATGCAAAAAATTATTTCAACAAAATTTCAAAAAATGGATTTGAAAATACGACTTTTGCATGGTCGGGATCTACTGAAATATCAAAAGGTCACTATTATTTTATAAAACATGACAATTTTTTAATTGAGTATGACAATACTCAAAATGACGCAAATCATATCCATTCAGTTCTAAGAGATTTTAATGGAGATTATGGACAAGATATTTTGTCTGACCATTATAAATCTAATCATTAAGTAGAAAGAATATTTATTATTTCGCCTTCATCATTTAGATCAATATCAAAAGCATTTGGATTGCTAGGAAGTCCNGGTAAAGTAATAATATCTCCTGCCAAAGTGACTATCTGTTTAGCTCCACCTAACACTCTAACTTCCTTGATAGGAAGAGTGTGGCCTGTTGGAGCACCTCTAAGTTTTGGGTTAGCAGATACAGATAAGTGAGTTTTTGCCATACAAATTGGAAAATCCCAACCTTGGCTTTCAAAAAGCCTAAGTGTAGTTCGAGTCATTGGTCCCCAAGAAACTTTATCAGCAGAATAAATATTTTTAGCTAAATTTTCTACTTTTTGAATTGGGCTATCAGAATCCTTATACAATAAAGAAATATCTTCATTGTCATCTTCTAAGCTAGAAATATATTCTGCCAATTCAATCATTCCATCTCCACCTTTTGAGAATCCTTCACATTGAATTGCAATAGAATTATTTTCTTTACATATTTTTTTAACTAAATCTATTTCCTCTTTAGTGTCATCTGGGAATTGATTTATTGCTACAACAGACTTCAACCCATAACTAGAAACAATTCTTATTGCGTTTTTCAAATTTTCAGAACCTTCTGTTATTGCATTAAGGTCTTTTGCGGAAAGATCTTTTACATCTACTCCTCCGTGCCATTTTAATCCTCTAATTGTGGCAACTATGACAGCACAAAAAGGTTCTGGCCCACCTTGCCGAACTTTTATGTCCATGAACTTTTCAAAACCAAGATCAGCTCCAAATCCAGCTTCAGTTATAACATAATCTGCAAAAGAAGAGGCTATCTGNTCAGCTAAAATTGATGAACAACCATGTGCAATATTACCAAAAGGTCCCATATGAACAATGGCTGGTTGACCTTCAACTGTTTGAGCTAAATTTGGTTTTATAGCATCTTTTAGTAATGCCATCATTGATCCTACTGCATTTATTTCTTTAGCTAAAACTGGGGTTTTATCTTTTTTCCAACCAACTACAATATTTCCAAGTCTTTCTCTAAGATCTTTGTATGAATCAGTTAATGCCAATATAGCCATTATTTCTGATGCTGCNGAAATATCAAAGCCCGTATTTCTTAAAGGAGATGTNTTTTTTCCTCCTGTACCTGCTATTACATTCCTTAAAGACCTATCTTCTGCATCAGTTACTCTTCTCCAAGTTATATTTTCAGGATAAAAATCATTTATTGNATTTCTATAAACAGTATTGTCTACCATTGCGGCTAATAAATTATGTGCGGATTCCATTGCGTGAAAATCTCCATTAAAATGAAGATTTATATCAACTGCGGGCTCTACTGTTGCTTTCCCTCCTCCAGTTCCACCTCCTTTATGTCCAAATACAGGACCTAATGAAGGTTGTCTTATAGTAAGTGCAACATTTTTATTTATTTTTCCTAAACCTTGGGTTAATCCTATTGCAGTAGTAGATTTCCCTTCACCAAGAGGTGTAGGAGTAATTGCAGTTACTACAACTAATTTAGACTTTTTGTTTTTATCTATACTTTCAAGTGGAATTTTTGCTTTATGTTTTCCATACAATTCTAAAGAATCTTTTTCAATTCCTAAGTTATCTGCAATTTCTTCTATGTTTTTAATTTTTTTCATAATTCTTTGGATTTTTTATAACACTTATAAGTATACAAGAGATTGCACATAGNGCTGCCATAGCTATGAGTGAGTAATAATATGTATCATACTTATCATAAATATAACCTACAATAACAGGAGATATCATCATTCCAATTCCCATAGGAAAGGCATTTATTCCAAGAATTGTTCCGTAATATTTTCCTCCAAAAAAATCTCCTCTTAAGGCATGAAATGCTGGTGTTCTCATTCCAAAACCTACTCCCCATAGTATTGAGAATAAAATTACTATTGAGTAACTATTTGCATAAGCTAAGACGATAATAGCAATTGATTGTATTAGAAAAAATATTGGAATAATTATTTTTTTATTAAAGAAATCTCCTAATATTCCACCAGAAAGTTGACCAAAAAATTGTAAGATAGACATAATAGGAAGAATCGTTCCTGCTGTAATAATATCCAAACCAACTCCATTATCATCAGTTAGATATAAAAATAAATGAGCAGAAATTGCTCCAACTGAAATATTTGCAAAAAGATGAGCGAGAGCAAGAATCCAAAAAGGTTGAGTCTTTATAGCTTCTTTTGGAGAAATATTTGAATTTGAAATAAAGTTCTTTTTTGTTTTTTTTATTTTTTCAAGAAAATTTATATCAGGTCTTTTTTTCACTATAAAAGAAAGTAATGGGCCGGTAAAAATGAATATTATAGCAAGATATATCATTGTTGCCCTCCATCCATTCTTTTCAATTGAAAGAACCATTAATGGAAGGAAAAATCCACCAAATGAACTACCTCCTATTACCCAACTCATTGCAGTGGCTCTCTTATGAGGCATCCAAACATTAACTGCGGACATAGATGGTACAAAACCTCCAATACTTACTCCTAAAGATACAAGTAAATATGATAAGTAATAAAATAGTATTGTATTAATNGTACTAAGCCAAAATAATCCTATGCTTGCGATAGAAAAGCCAATCAGNATCATCTTCCATGCTCCAAATCTATCAGTTAGATATCCTTCAAGTGGTCCTAATAAAGCTCCTCCAAACCTTCCAAAAGAAGCAACTCCNGAAACAACTGTTCTAGACCAACTAAATTCATCTTCCACAGCTTTGAATATTATNCTTCCACCACTAAATGTAGGGATACTTGATATAGCAGTATTTAATCCTCCTGCAAAACTAATCCACCAACCATAATATAATTTTTTAAATTTAGTAATCATCTGTTAATACGTGTACACGGTATCATGTATCAATTTACAGGTAAACGTTTCCGTGTATTTAATCTANCTTTGTAAATATTTTTTGTTTATAAGTATAAAAAACAGGTTTTCCTGTTTGGATTTCTAGCTTTTCTGTTTCTTTTTCTGATTTGTTTTCAATTATTTTTATTAAAGCTCTCAAGCTATTTCCATGAGCTGCGATTAAAATATTATTTTTTTCTTCTAAGTTTTTATAAAGTATTTCTTCACAAAATAGATCCACTCTTTTTACGGTATCTTCTAATGATTCTCCTTGGGGTATGTTTGATGGTGATATTTGATTAAATAAAGGATTTTTTAATTGGTTGTCGTGTTCTTTNTTGTCTAATAATGGAGGCTTTGTTCTGAAGCTTCTTCTCCATTCAAGTACTTGGTCATCACCATACTTTTTTGAAGTCTCAGATTTATTTAACCCTTGCAATTTCCCGTAATGCCTCTCATTAAGACGCCAATCTTTTACTATTTCAGTAAGTTTAGTGTTTGAATTTTTGAGAATTATTTCGCCTGTATGATATGCTCTGCTGAATATTGAACTGTAAGCTTTGTTTATTATTATTTTCTTGGATAAAATCTCCTGTGCTGCCTGNTCAGCTTCTTTTTCTCCTTCGTCNGATAAAGAGATATCAGTCCAACCTGTAAATCTNTTTTCTTTGTTCCATAAACTTTTACCGTGTCTTACTAGGATTATAGAGCTCAAATTATTCCTCAGTGTTTTTGATATAGATATACTATCAATTTTTTATAATAAGTTTAAGCTTTTCATCTTTCCCTAGAGAATTTATTTCATCTATATATAAATAATCATTTTTTAGTTCTAGAACATTTATATATTTTTCATGAGGAATATAATTTAATGATTCCTCTAGGCATCTGAACTCAAAATTCTTTTTACTTTCATAAAACTCTCTTGTACAAGGATACATTTCTGCCTTTNCAACTGAGTTTCCTGATTTGTCAAAATATATGACCGTAAGAGGGAANTATGTTTTATGCATCCAAAAACCNCNATTTTGTTCTTCTTTATATTTGAAAAACATCCCATCTATTTTTAAGGGTAAATTTCTTCTACACATTAGTCCTGTTTTATATTCATTATTATTTTCAGCAATAAACGTATTAATTGGGAAATTAAATTCTTTATTTTGAACTATTAATCTAATTGTTTTGTAATCTATTAATTCTTCACTGCAATCATTGTAATAATCATAAATTTTGTCGTTTAAATCACATGAAAATATAAAAGGTGTAATGAATAGACATATAAAACTTATTTTTTTCATTCACTTAAAAGTTCTTTAACTTTTCTNGGTATTTCAAACTTTATGTCCTCTTCTATATCATCAAATTTATATACATTTGATGGATTTAACTTTTTGATGATTTCATAAACTAACTTATCAGGAGTTGAAGCACCTGAAGTTAGACCAAGTTTTTTTATCCCTTTTAACCAGGAAGGATTTATTTCGTCAAATGAATTTATAAGATAAGATTGGGTGCCTGATTGTATAGATACATCTCTTAGTCTGTTACAGTTTGAAGAATTAGATGCTCCTACAACTAATATTAAATCTACTTTTTTTGCTAGCTTTACTGTGACCTCTTGTCTATTTGTTGTGGCATAACAGATATCATTTCTTACTAAAGCGTTTGGGTAAACAGTTTTAATCTTATCTACTGTATCTTGAGTGTCCCTTACTGATAAAGTAGTTTGAGAAAGAACAATTACATCTTTATTATCTGATTTGTTTTTCTTAAGTTCAAATTTTTCTCTATCATCAATAATNTTCATGTTTGCTTGACCTGATGTTCCTATTACCTCTTGATGGCCTTTGTGTCCAACTAATATAATATCTTTGCCTTCTTTAGAATATTTTTTTGCTTCATTGTGAACTTTGGTCACTAGAGGGCAGGTTGCATCTATAACTTTTATATTTTTTTTCTTTGCTAGCATATAATCTTCAGGAGGGGATCCATGAGCGGAAAATACAACTACAGAGTTATCAGGTATTTCAGAGACATTTTCAACTGTAATTGCACCTTTAGATTCAACTTCAGACACCACTACTGGGTTGTGAACAATTTGATGTTTCACATAAACAGGAGAGCCGTATTTTTCTAGNGCAATTTCAACTAAATCGATTGCTAGTACGACTCCTGCACAAAATCCTCTAGGGTTAGCTAAATAAATTTCCATAATTAAAAAAGTTTATGTATAAATTATAATATTATTTTTAAAGATTACCTATATTAGAAAAATTTTAATACTTTTATATTTATAAAATTATTATTTTTAATATTTTTTTTTGATAGATTATGAATATAAAGAAAATTGAAGATGAAAAATATCCAAAAAGGTCCATTAATTATTAGCGGTAATGCTCACCATACTTTAGCAGAAGATATTGCTTCTTATATAGGACAAGATCTAACTAAAGCAGAGGTATTCAAATTCAATAATGATAATACATTTGTAAAAATACTTGAAAACGTAAGAGAAAGAGATGTATTTATAATTCAACCTACAGCTTTTCCTGTTAATGACAACATAATGGAACTGCTGATTATGATAGATGCGGCTAAAAGAGCATCAGCAGGCAGAATAACCTCAGTTATACCATATTTTTCCTACGCAAGAACAGATAAAAAAGATCAACCTAGAGTTCCTATAACTGGCAGGCTGATTGCAGACTTGATAACTACTGCTGGTTCAGATCGTGTGATGATGATGGATTTGCATGCAGGTCAGGTACAAGGATTTTTTTCAGCTACTGTTGATGAACTAACTGCGTTACCTATACTTGCAAGTTATTTTGTTGAAAAAAAATTAGATGATTGGGTAGTAGTATCACCAGATATTGGAGGTACTAAACGTGCTAGAGATTTTGCAAATAAATTAGGGGCACCTTTGGCTATTATAGAAAAAAGAAGAATAGGAAATAAAGATACTGTAGAAACTTTGAATATAATTGGTGAAGTTCAAAATCGTTCGGCTATTCTATTTGATGATGAAATCAATACAGGAGGAACCATGATTGCAGGTTCTAAAATTTTAAAAGAAAATGGTGTAAAAGATGTATATGTAGCAGCNACTCACGGTGTTTTTCCAAATAGCTCTCTAGAAAAAATATTAGCTTCAAAAGAGATAAAAGAAATTGTAGTAACAGACAGTTTGCCTATAAAAAATGGTAATTCNAAACTTAAAATCCTGCCAATTTCAGAACTATTAGGAGAAGCTATAAAACGAACNAATCGTGGAGATTCTGTAGGTGCACTTTTCTTGTAATTAATCCTTTATGTTTAATTTTATAAAAAAATTAATAAAAAATTCTAACGAAGAAGAGATCAAGAATTTATTCAAAATTGTTGATGAAATTAATTCTTTAGAATCAAATTATGCTTCTTTAAGTGATGAAGAATTAAAAAATTCTACAAATATTTTAAAAGAAAAATACAAATCAAATGAATCCCTAGATGATCTTCTTGTTGAAGCCTTTTCTGTTGTAAGAGAGGCATCTAGTCGTTGTTTGTCAATGAGGCATTTTGATGTTCAACTAATTGGAGGATTATGTCTTCATCAGGGCAAAATAGCAGAAATGCGAACAGGTGAAGGAAAAACTTTAGTTGCTACATTAGCNGCTTATTTAAATACTCTTTCTGAAAAAAGTGTACATGTTGTAACAGTGAATGATTACCTTGCCAAAAGAGATTCTATTTGGATGGGAACAATATATAACTATTTAGGTCTTAGTGTTGGTTGTATTCAAAATAATGGTTCTTTCTTATTAACTAAAAATTCTGANAATCAATTAGAACTAATTGATGCTAGNAGGGAAGATGTTTATAAGTCTGATATTGTTTATGGAACAAATAATGAGTTTGGATTTGATTATTTGAGAGACAATATGGCTCAAGAAACTAAAGAAAAAGTTCAACGTGATCTTGATTTTGCAATTGTTGATGAAGTTGATAATATTCTTATTGATGAAGCACGGACACCTTTAATTATTTCAGGCCCGGCTCCTGATAAAACTCAAGATTATAAAAAGTTTTCTATTATTGCTTCTAAACTAGAATTAGAGACAGATTACCAAGTCGATTCAAAAAGGCAGTCTGTTGCATTAACTGAAACTGGTATAGATAAAGTTGAGAAAGAATTAGGTATAGAAAATCTTTATTCAGAAGAAAATCAAATTTTTTCTCATTTATTAGAAAACGCAATTAAAGCAAATAATTTTTANATTAAAAACGATCAATATGTTCTAAGAGATTCAGAAGTAATTATCGTTGATGAATTTACAGGAAGATTAATGGAAGGTAGAAGATATTCGGATGGACTACATCAAGCCATTGAAGCAAAAGAATCNGTAAGTATCAAACGAGAATCTGTGACATATGCAACTATTACTTTACAAAACTATTTTAGATTGTATGAAAAATTATCTGGAATGACAGGAACTGCTGCGACTGAAGCTGAAGAATTTCAGAAAATATACAGTTTAGAAGTTTTAGAAATACCAACTAATAAAAATTCATTAAGAGACGATTTGCCAGATCAAATTTATATGACTGAAAATGCAAAATGGAAAGCTGTTTGTGAAAAAATCAAAGAACTAAATTCTAAAGGAACNCCTGTTCTTGTAGGAACAACAACAATCGAAAAGTCTGAATTTTTATCAAAACTACTCAAATCAGAAGGTCTAAAATGCAATATTTTAAATGCAAAACAGCACGAATCTGAAGCTAAAATCATTTCTGAAGCAGGAGCTCCATTTTCTATTACTGTTTCAACAAATATGGCAGGAAGAGGAACAGATATTATTTTAGGAGGAAACCCTGAAAATTATAATAATCCCTCTGATTGGGAAAAAAATAATAAAACTGTTCTTAATACTGGAGGATTGTACGTTTTAGGTACAGAAAGACACGAATCAAGAAGAATTGANAATCAACTTAGAGGAAGGTCTGGAAGGCAGGGTGATCCTGGAATAACTCAATTTTTTATTTCTACTGAAGATAGCCTAGTGAAGAGATTTGGTGGGGATAGAATCAAGTCGGCTATGAGTATGTTCAAATGGGATGAAAATGAAGCAGTAGAGAATAAAATGATATCTAGATCTATAGAATCTGCGCAATCTAAAGTTGAAGCTTATCATTTTGAAATTAGAAAAACTTTAGTTGATTATGATGACGTAATGAATACTCAAAGAGACGTTATTTATAAATTAAGAACTAAAGCTCTTTTTTCTGAAAATTTAAGTGATGAAATATTTGAATACATTAACACAGAAATGTCTAATTATTTTATTTCAAATGAGATCAATAATGATTTTGATGAAGTAAATAAAATATCTTTTTTGCGTAATTATTTTCCTGAGGAAAACATTAATGAATTAACTGAAACAGAATTATTTAATAAAGATTATCTTATAGAAAAAGCAAGAGAGATTTATGATTTTAGGGTCGAAAGTCTTTCTGAGGAATTATCGAANCGATTAGATAGTCAAATATTTATACATTCAATTGATTCTAAATGGGTTGAACACCTTACAGTTATGGACAACATGAGACAATCAATAGGATTAGAGGCAATAGGGCAGAGGAACCCATTAATTCAGTATAAAAAAATGGGTTTTGATATGTTTTCTTTACTAATGCAACAAATTCAATCTCAAATTGCAAGTGATGCCATAAGAGTAAGTAATATTCAGAAAACTAATAATAGAATTTATAAAGAACAAAAAAGTGATTTTGATGACACTAGAAAAAATATGGAAATGGCCACTAATGGTTCNAGTAATNCAAATTCAAATCTTTCCAGAAAAGACAGAAGAAGGATGGAAAGAATAAATAGAAAAAACTCTAAAAAGAGAAACTAAAAATGATTATATTCAGTAAAGAAGAAGAAAAAATCATTGAATCATTTTCTGAAATTGATGAAAAAAATTTTAAAAATAATATTTTATCAATAATTGGAAGTTGGAAAATTAATAATAAAAATAATTATGATTATCTGATTATGCAAGAAGCATTTAACTGGAAAAGATTAGCTGTAAAGATAATTGATTCTCTTGAGTTTGATAAAAATTTAACTTCAAAATTAATTAATTGGCTTTTTAATCCTCATTTATACGCTACTTTTTCAGAAAAAAAATTTAGAGAATTAATTGGGTTTGAAAAATATAATGCACATTTATCTTATTTTTATGGAGTAACTATAGAAAGATGTCTTATTGCTTATTCAGAAGAAGAATTGCTNAAAAGACAAATTTCATATGGCAATTTTGTAAGATACAGACCTGAAGATGTATATTCACATATATATAATATTACTTATAATGAACTAATTGATGAATTTTTTTCAAAATTTAAAATTGATTCAAAAAAAATATCAGAAATAGAATTTGAAAACTTTACATATTGGTGTTTTAAAAAAAGAATAGAAAACTCAGAGCCATCTAAACTAGCTTCAGATACTAAAAAAGGAACCATGTTTTTATATAAATTCTTAGAATCTGAAAACAAAAGATTAAATTCAAAAAAAAATATTAGGAAAAAAAATATAGACTTTGTTTTCTAATTTATAAAAAATAAATAGTCTAATTTAGGGGTGTTCAAATCCAAGAAAAATTCAAAATTGTAAATCCAAAAGAAATGGCTAAGAGATTTGATTTTATAGAAAAAGAGTCATTTTGGCGAGAAAATTGGGATCAAAATAATATATACAATAGACTTGAAAATGAAAATAGAGATAATTCATTTGTAATAGATTCTCCTCCNCCAACAGTTTCTGGCTCTCTTCATGTTGGNCATATTTTTTCTTATACACATCAGGACATTATTGCTCGTTTTAAGAGGATGAACAATTTTAACGTAATATACCCTATGGGATGGGATGATAATGGACTCCCAACTGAAAGAAGGGTTCAAAATATTTTTGGTGTAAGAATTGATAATAATGTTCCATATATAGAAAATTTAATTGTGGAAAAAGAAAAAAAAATAAAAGGGATTTCAAAAAATGATCCTTTAATCGTAAATAGGAAAAATTTTATTGAAATGTGTGAACTTGTTACTCAAAAAGACGAGGTAGCATTTAAAGATCTATTTCGAAAAATGGGTTATTCAATTGATTGGAAGGATGAATATTCGACAATAGATTCTAAATCTCGAAGTATTGCCCAATTATCATTTATAGATTTGTTTGAGAAAGATTTAGTATATCAATCTGATGCCCCAACAATGTGGGATATCGATTTTCAAACAGCTGTAGCACAAGCTGAAATTGAAGATAGAGAAATTGAAGGAGCGTATCATGACATTAAGTTTGGAGTAAAGGAATCTGATGAAAAAATAATTATTTCTACTACTAGACCTGAGCTTCTTCCATCTTGTGTAGGAATAACCGCTCATCCTGAAGATAAAAGATACAAACACTTATTTGGTAAAACGGCTATTTCTCCTGTGTTTTTTTCTCCAGTACCTGTTTTCTCAAGTGAATTAGTTGATATGGAAAAAGGAACTGGTATTTTGATGGTTTGTACTTTTGGAGATCAAACAGACGTTCAGTGGTGGAGGGAAAACTCCCTATCATTAAAACAATTATTTAATCCTGATGGGATAGTGGCAAAAATAAATTTTGAAAATAGTGAAAACGATGTTATTTGGAAAAGTGATAATCCAGAATTAGCAAATGAAAATATAAAAAATATGATTGGTAAAAATCTTAAGGAAGCAAAAAAACATATTATTGAACTACTTAAAGATCCTAAAAATTCAACTGATCAAACTTCAGCTATGGTTAAGGAACCAGAAAAAATAATACATCCTGTGAGATTCTATGAAAAAGGAGATTCTCCAATTGAATACATATCTTCAAGGCAATGGTTTGTAAAAATTACAGATAAAAAAGAAAAATTGTTGGAAGCAGGGAAGAAAATAAAATGGCATCCTGACTATATGTCTAAGAGATATGAAAATTGGACAGATAATCTTTCTATAGATTGGTGTATAAGCAGGCAAAGATTTTTTGGTGTTCCTATTCCGATATGGTACAAACTTGATGATAACGGTATTCCTAATTTTGACGAGGTGATAATCCCTAGTAAAGATAGTTTACCCATTGACCCTGAGATAGATTCTCCTAATGGATATACTGAAGATCAAAGAGGTGTTCCTGGTGGATTTATTGGGGAAAAAGATGTTTTTGACACATGGTTTACATCTTCTCTTACTCCTCAAATAGTAGCTAAATGGGGCTATGGTGCAAAAGACGAGATGAAATCAATTTTCCCAATGGATATAAGACCTCAAAGCCATGAAATTATAAGAACATGGGCTTTTTATACCATTGTAAAATCAGTACTTCACAATGATTCTATTCCATGGAAAAATGTAATTATATCAGGATGGATTTTGGACCCAGATCGAAAAAAAATGAGTAAATCTAAAGGAAATGTTATCACTCCTATTGAAACAATAGAACAATATGGAGCAGATGCTGTTAGATACTGGGCTGCATCTGCAAGGCTAGGTACTGACACAACTTATGACGAAAACGTTTTTGTTATAGGAAATAAACTTGTAACAAAATTATTTAATGCAGCAAAATTTGTTTTATCTCATGATTCTTTTTCAACTAATAATCTTATTGAATTAGATTCTTCTTTTATTAAAGAATTATCAGTATTGCTTGAAAAAGTAACTGACTATTATAATAATTATCAGTTTGCTCAAGGATTACAAATTACTGAAGAATTTTTCTGGAATACTTTTACAGATAATTATCTTGAACTTGTAAAGAAAAGAGTATTCAATTCTGAAGGAAATGAAAAAGCTTCAGCAGTTACATCTTTAAGACTTGGATTATCTGTAATTCTTAGGCTATTAGCTCCTGTTCTACCTACTATAACTGATGAAATTTGGTCTTGGTGCTTTGCAGATGAAACGAACACGAATTCGATCCATGAATCTAACTGGCCTAATAAAAATGAATTCTTAGAATTTCAACAATCAAAATATGATAATTCCCTTGAGGTTGCAATAAAAGCTATTAGGTCTGTAAGACAATCAAAAACTTCTGAAGGAATAGGTTTAGGTAAACCTGTAGAAAAAATGAAAATTAGTACTAATCAAATGAATTTTAAAATTCTAGATTTTATTTTTGAAGATTTTTCTAATGCCTCAAATTGTTTTGATTTTGAAAAAGATGTAAATGAAGACGAAAATATAATTATAGAAATAATTTCTAAAACTCAAGAATTATAAAGATCTGTATCCTATTTTCCCTTTGTATTTATAATTTTTTTTTTAGTTCGTCAAAGACTCCAGTTTCAAAGTCTCGAACCTCTTTGCAACATTTAAGTGTTTCTTCTGCTATTTCAATTGGTACTCTTGTAATTCCATCGGTATCTCCAACTATGAGATCTCCGGGTTTAATTAATAAATCTCCAACTTCTACTTCTGTTTGTGTTTCAATTAAATTAAATGGTCCATGCCCAGGGACTCTTCCTGTTGCCCATACAGACATACCTACTTCAGATATTCCTGGTAGATCTCTAATTGACCCTCCGTTAATTACACCTACTGCACCTAATACTTTATGTTTTAGAGCCATCCCATCACCCATAACAGCTCCTCTTCCTTTATTTTTTTCAATATCGACTATTACCCCTATAACAGGAAGATCAGATTGATCAATAGCATCATAATATTCGTCCCAGTCTAATTTATCCTTTGGTTCATATAATGGGGTGACTTTACATGTTACCGCAATACCAACCACAGTTCCATTTTCTAGATGAAGAGATTTTAATTCTGGGCTTGAATAATCAATTTGTTCTTTATCATACTTTTCCATAGTCATCATCGCATTTTGAACCGTTGCTGAATCATATTCCTTAAGGCCTTCAATTATTTCTTTTAATTCCATTTATTTACTCCATTTCAATATTTAAATCTTCACCAGGGAAAAACTCTAACCAAGGTTGAAAATTCTCTACAAATATTTTACCTTCATCAATTGATGAAAGGCCTTTTATTGCTCTTGATGGATCATAACCAGTAGTTTTAGCGAGTGCTTCTATACCTCTTTTAGTATCTCTTACCCCTCCGACAATGAAAATATCTTTTTCTTCATTTTCAACTACTAAATCTAATCCTTTTTTTCTTGTTCTCCAATAAAGTCTCAACTTTTTCTCCTATTTTATGAATTTTTTAGCTCTATCTAGTATTTTGTGTGCGAGTTCATTTTTACTCATTAAAGGAAATGTTTCTTCCCCATCATTATCAATTAATACAGCTTTGTTATTTTCTGATCCAAAACCACTTCCTTCTAAAGTTATATCATTAGCAACGATTATTTTACAATCTTTAGAAGATAACTTTTTTTTAGCATTCAATAAAAGATTTTCTGATTCAGCAGCAAATCCTATTTTTGTTATTTTTGACCCATCTATACTTTTCAATATATCTGGATTTTTTTCTAACTGAATAGAATCCATTTTATCTTTTTTTATTTTTTCTTTTGAAATATTTTTCACTTTATAGTCAGCTACAGCTGCAGCCATGATAATAATATGAGATTTATCAATTAACTTTTCTATCTCATTTTTCATTTCTAAAGCACTTTTGGCATAAATTTTATTGATTCCATAAGTATCCTGAAGTGAATCTGTCTTTCCGTGAATTAGAGTAACAGAAGCTCCTCTATCTCGTAAAGCTTTAGCTAAAGAAATTCCCATTTTCCCTGAAGATTTATTTGATATAAATCTTACTGGGTCTATCTCTTCTATTGTTCCTCCAGCTGTTACTATTGCATCTATTGAATTATAATCTTTTTTTTTTGAGAAAATATTTATAATTTCATCAAATAATAAATCTGGCTCACTCATTCTTCCAAGTTCATCTATTCCTGATGCAAGTCTCCCTTTTACAGGCCCTGAAATTTTATAACCTAATTGATTTAATTCAATAATGTGTTTTTGAACTTGCTTTGAGTTAAACATATCCCCATCCATAGCAGGAGCTATTAGTATAGGAGCTTTAGTAGCTAAAATACTACCTACAATTGGATCGCTTGAAATCCCTAATGCTATTCTAGCTAAAATATTTGCGGTAGCTGGAGCAACAACTATAATATCTGCTTTTTTTGCAACTTCAATATGATCGATCGATAATGAAGTTTTTGAATCATAATATCCTGTAATAACGTCATTATGAGTAATTCCAGAAAAAGAAGATTCTCCAACAAAATTTTTGGCTGATTCTGTAAGCATTACTTGAACATTTGCTCCTTCTTTTACAAGTAATGAAGATAAATATATTGACTTATATGCAGCAATAGATCCTGATACGCAAAGTATAATATTTTTATTTTTTATTATTTTCTTGTTCATAAATATATTTTAACCCCATAAATGATAAATTTTCATTGTAAACGTAATCTAAATCTAAAATAGGCAGTATTAATTCAGCCCCGCCTCCAGTAATAATTAGAGGAGAATCTTTTTTTGAAGAAATTTTTTCAGAATATTTTTTATAGACACCTTTTATAAGCTCTGTATAGCCTAAAATAATCCCTGATTGAATAGATTCTATTGAATTCTTTCCTATGATATTTTTAGGAATTCTTAATTCAACGGGTCTCAATAGTGCAGTTGAACTAGCTAAGCTATCTGCAGCCATATTTAATCCAGGAATAATTGATCCCCCAAGATACTCATTGTCTGATGATACGGCATTAAAAACTAAACAGGTCCCAATATCTAATATTACTGATGGAGATCCATAAAGTTTTACTGCAGCAACGCTATCTACAAGTCTATCTATACCTACATCCTCAGGTGGATTATATTTATTTTTTACAGGCAGATTGAAATTATGATTTACAATTATCGGTTTTTTGTTGTTAATTATTTCTGATGATTTTTCAACAATTTGAGTTTTATTTGGAACTACAGAACTAATAATTATATCAATATCTTTTGGTTCAATTTCTCCAATTCTTAATAAAGATTTTATAGAATCGGCTATTTCAAACTCTGACTTATTATCTTTAGTAGAAATTCTAGCAGTACGTGTTAATTCATCACCATAAAAAAGACCTATGTCTACACTTGTGTTACCTATGTCAATTGCAATAATTTTCATTGAATAAACTGATGTTTAGGTTAATTATAAACTATCAGCCATAGGGAAAATTTTTGAAATAACCAAAGCACAAGCTTTTGCAATTTCAATATGTTCTTTTTGAGTTCCATGACCTGCTCTTAGTTGAATATAATGTATCCAACTTCTCAAAGTCCCATTCATATATAGGCGACTTTTAGTGTTGCCTTCAGGAAGTACAGCTCTAGCTTGTTCTTTAGCTATTCCTTTTTCTATAGCCCATTGATATGCAGCTAGAGCTTCATCAATTACTTTTTGTTGACGCTGATCCCATTCTTTCTGTAAATTGGAGTCATCTATATCAATAGAATTTTGTCTGTTTTTATCATCTTGAAGCCTTGCTTCTCTAGTTACAAATTCCATATCTTTAGTTGGATTTGCATATCTTTGACTAAATTCTTGAAAACTAAAGCTTCTATGCCTTAGAATTTGTCTTGCAATATCTCTTGTTGTATCTATTTCTAGGCAAACATTAACCATTTCTAATGGTGACCAATGCTGATTATTTATTAAATATTTAATCAATTTTTCACTAGTTTCTGAATTGAGTTGATTTGATGGATTTGAAACCCTTGCACAGTAGGCTATCAGCTCTTGGCAGTCCTTTAGTCCTAAATTTTCAAATTTATCAGATGCTTGAGAATAACTTATAAGAGTTACTTTTGATGTCATAATAATAGCCTTGATGGCTTTTCTAGTAATTGCCTAAATTCATTCATGAAAATTGCACCTTCTGCTCCATCTCCAACTCTATGATCAGCAGATAAAGTTGCATACATAATATCTCTTATTTCTATTTTATTATCTATTACTTTAGGTTCTTTCTTTACTTCTCCTAATGCAATAATTCCACTTTGAGGAGGAACTATTATTGCTGTAAATGCATGTGTCCCAAACATACCTAAGTTGGATGTAGAAAACGTTCCTTTAGTAAGTTCTTCATTGCTTAATGGGTTTCCTTTACCCCTTGCTCTACTACCTAGATCTTTAGCTTGTTTTGAAAGTGAAACTAAATCTAAATTTTGAGAATCTAATATTGATGGAACAATCAAGCCTTGTTCTAATGCAATTGCAATCCCTAGATTGATTTGAGGATGCATAACTAACTTATCTCCATCAAAAGAAGAATTCCATTTAGGGTTATTTATTAATGAATTTATCGTAGCTTTTAATACTAGATCATTGACTGAAATTTTTATTCCATCTTTTTCTAGGTCTTCATTTAAATCAGATCTCATTTTCATAGCTTCAGTCATATCTACCTCAACTGTAACTTGAAAATGAGGAATCTCAGTTTTTGATTTAACTGTAACTCTTGCTATAGCTTGCCTCATACTATTTAATGCAATATCTGTACCTTCAAGAGTAATTTTTCTTGTTTTATTGAGTTGTGATGATGAAACTAGACTTGGTCCTGGGACATGATTATTTACATCATCTTTTGTGATTCTTCCACTAGGCCCTGTTCCTTTGATATCAGATAAAGGGATGTTTTTTTCTTTAGCTAATCTTTTTGCCATTGGAGAAGCTTTGATTTGTACTGAGTCAGAATCTATAGAAATTTCAACGGTATCATTTTCTGGAGTTGAAGCTTTAATTTCATCTATAACTTCTTTGGGTGAATTTTCTATAGGGTCTTTTTTTATTTCTGTAGGTGTTTCATCATTTGATTCAGATTTAACTTCTTCATTATCTGGGATTTCTTCATCCATTTCACCTACATAACCAATAATCTTTCCTACTTGAACTTTTGATCCTTCTTCTGCTGTGATTTTCCTTAGGAAGCCATCATTATATGATTCCATTTCAACGACTGTTTTATCAGTTTCAATCTCTGCTAATTTGTCGCCTTTCGAAACTTTATCACCTTCTTGTTTCAACCACTTTACTATTGTACCTTCTGTCATATCTGCACCCATTGAAGGCATTGTAATTTCTTTTGCCAAAGTTCTCTCCTATAAGGTTAAATTAATTTTTCTAATATGCTATCAGCAATTTTTTCTGATGAAGGATATGCTTCTGCTTCTAAGTTTTTATTATAAGGCCAAGGAACATCATTTGCACCTATTCTAATTATTGGTCCATCTAACCAATCATTAAATGATTCTTGAACATTCGCAACTACTTCAGCCATTATTCCGCCATTTTTTCTTGCAGTATCAACTGCTACTAGTTTGTTTGTTTTCTTTACAGATTCTCCTATGGTTGTGTAGTCGATAGGGCTGAGAGACCTTAAGTCAATTATTTCGCAACTAATATTTTTTTTAGATAATATTTCTGAGGTTTCATGTAATATACTCATTCCAGCTCCGTATGATAATAAAGAAATATCATTACCTTCCTGATTTATGGATGCCGAACCAAGAGGTATTTCATAATATTCATCTGGAACTTCACCTTTTAATCCGTATAGTAATGCAGGTTCAGCAAAAATAACAGGATTATTATTTTTTATAGAAGTTCTTAATAGCCCTAAAGCATCTTTAGGGTTAGATGGGCATACGCAAAAAATTCCAGGAACCTCAGCTAGCCATGTTTCGAAGCTTTGTGAATGAGTTGCAGCAAGCTGAACTCCTGCTCCTGTAGGAGCTCTGATAACCATAGGGACGTCTATTTGACCACCTGACATATATCTAATATTTGCAGCCATATTTACTATCTGATCAAATCCAACCAAAGAGAAACTTATAGACATTAACTCAATTATAGGTCTTAAACCAGCTGCAGCTGCTCCTATTCCTGTTCCAATAAATGTTGCTTCAGATATAGGAGTATCTTTAATTCTTTCAGGCCCAAATTTTGATAAGAAACCATCAGTTACAGCATACGCTCCACCATACGCTCCTATATCTTCTCCCATTATTAATACGTTAGAATCTTTATCTAGAGCTTCCTCTAAACCTTTTTTGATAGCTTCTCGCATTAATATTTCAGTCATTTTATTATCTATTTCTTGTAGATGTCGTCATTAAGCTCAGATTTGCTTGGTTCATCACTAGATTCTGCAAATTCCACTGAGCTTTCAACTATTTTATTTACTTCAGATTTTATTTTTTCTAAATCTTTATCGGTTGCAATTCCTGCAGATTTAATCCATTCTGGAAATTTCATAAGAGGATCTTGTTTTTCCCATTCTGTTATTTCATCATTTTTTCTATATTTTTGTCCGTCAGCTAAAGAGTGCCCTACAAATCTGAATGTTTTACATTCTAAATAAAAAGGTCCGCCAGTTTGGCGGACCTTTTTAACAGCTATTTCAGTTGCTTCTTTAACCGCCAATACATCCATTCCGTTCACTTGAGCTGCTGGAATATCGTATGTATCAACTCCTGTGTAAAAATCTTCTCCACCGGCTCTGACTCTATCTATAGCCGAACCCATACCGTATTTGTTATTTTCCAATATAAATAATATTGGTAAATTCCAAACAGAAGCTAAGTTTAAAGTTTCATGATAAGTACCTTGATTTGTTGATCCATCACCAAAATAACATACTACTAATCCACCTGTTTTTTTATATTGGCATGCTAAGGCAAGTCCTGTTGCAACAGGAAATTGTCCTCCCACAATTGCATGCCCTCCCATAAACTTTTTTGATGAATCAAAAAGATGCATAGATCCACCTTTTCCTTTGGAAAGGCCCGTTTTTTTACCAAACAGTTCAGCCATTGATCTATTTACGTCTAGCCCTCTTGCAAGAGCATGTCCGTGATCTCTGTAATGAGTAATTATATAATCTTCATCATTTAAACACGATATTGATCCAACTGCAGTAGCTTCTTGACCTATGTATAAGTGCAGGAAGCCTCTTATATTACCTTTAGTATAGTTCTCTCCACAAGCCAGTTCAAATTGTCTGATAAGATACATTTGCCTGAATAGTTCAAGCATTTCATTCTTTTCTTGATCAGTTTTTTTTACTCTTTTATTCTTTTCTTCTTTTAGGGTTGCCATAGGAGAATTTTAAATTAACTTTGCTTTTACATCTAGCTTTTATAATATTATTTACAGTCTTTTATTTATGTTTAAGTGAAATGCTTTAGTAACATTTTCAAGTAACATAGCGATTGTCATTGGTCCAACCCCTCCTGGTACAGGGGTAATTTTGGATGCAATAGGTATTATTTCATCAAAATCAGAATCACCTATTAATCTAAATCCATTTTTTTTTGATTTATCTTCTATTCTATTAACTCCAACATCTATAACTATTGAATCTTTTTTAACCATATCTTTAGTAAGGGTATGGGGGAATCCAGTGGCTACAATTATAATGTCAGCATCTAAAGTATGTGATTTGATATCTTTAGATTTACTATGACAAATTGTAACAGTTGCATTTCCTTTAGCTGTTTTTGAAGAAAGAAGTAGTGCTAATGGAATACCTACAAGTTTACTTCTTCCTATAATAACTATTTTTGAACCTTCTGTTTTAAAATCTATTTCGTTTATCATTGTTTGAACACCTAATGGAGTTGCTGGTACAAATCTTGGCTCTCCTGATGCGAGTAAACCAAGGTTTTCATTATTTAGACCATCAACATCTTTTAGTGGTGATATTTTTTGAATTATACTTTCTTCATCTAAATTTTTGGGCAAAGGTAGTTGTACTATCATTCCATCAACTTGATCATCGTTATTTAATTTTTCTATATAGCTGACTAAATTATTTTCAGTAACATTTTCTTCAAGTCTTTCTACATGGCATTTTATTCCAACTAGATCACATGCTTTTTCTTTTGCTTTTACATAAGATATTGACGCAGGATTTTTTCCAACTAATATAACAACTAGATGAGGAGTTCGTGGGAAACTATTTTTTATTTTATCGATTTCAATTTTTAAATTATTTTTAATATGAGTACTTATCTCTTTACCATCAATTAACTTGCTGGACATATTTCTCTTTCTTTTATTTATAAATAAATAACTTTATACTAAATAATATATTCAAATATAAAAAAATGTTACTAACTGGAATTGATATTATAGAAATTCATAGAATAAAGGATGTTTGTATAAAATATCCTGAAAGATTTATGAAAAAAATTTTTACAGATCAAGAGATTAAATATTGCAGAGGAAGATATCCTCAAATAGCTGCAAGATTTGCATCTAAAGAGGCTGTAATGAAGGCTTTAGGAACTGGTATAAGAGGAGTTCCTTGGAAATCCATTGAGGTGCACCGAGCAAGAGGTAAAGCTCCAGAAATTTTACTTCATGGAAATGCTAAGAAAAAAGCTCAAGAGTTAGGTATAGAGCGCATAGCATTATCTATAAGTCATTCAAGAAATTATGCTGTCGCATCTGTTGTAGCAGAATAGAAACTCAATTATTTGATTTTTTTATTTCAAAAATATATGACAACATTAAAACTGAAATAAATACTGCTAAAGAAAAAATAAATGCCCCTTGTATGATTTCAATAAATACTTCTAATCCTGCATTATTGATCTCATTGCTTACACGACTTTGAATTTTTGGATCGATTGAAAAAATTTGAATTCCTGTTACAAGTTCAGAAAATCTAGCCGTCCCTATGGTAGTCATAAGTGAAAGACCAAATATCATGCCAAGCATTCTTGATAAAGAAATCATAGAAGATGTAATGCCTCTAATATTTTCTTTGACATTGTGAAATCCTGCATTATGAATAGGCACAATAAAAAGTCCAAATCCAATCCCTATAATAAAAAAAATAAAATTTATCTCATTAGTGGGGATGTCTAAATTTTTAGAGTAAAGAAAAGTTCCGAGAGTAATTAATATAGAACCTATTATCATTGCTAAAGAGGAGCTAACCTTTGAAATCACTATTCCAATTATTGATCCAATTCCAATGAAGGCCGTTAATTTAAGTAATGATAATCCTATATCTATATTATCTAATTGATATATGGTTGATCCAGAAAGAGGAATTACAACCATAACAATTATTAGACTACATCCTACGAAGAAATGAGTAATTGAAGTTAATAAAAATGTTTTAGAAGATATTAGCTCATTTGGTATTAGGTCTTGACCATATAATTTCATTTTTAATGCTGCAATTAGTATTATCATTAACAAAATAGAAACCATAATTATTTCAAAAAATCCTATTTTATTAAATTCTGATATTAGTAAAGTTAATAAAATTAGAATTATGGAAATAATCAGGGTATCAACTAATTTTATCTTGACTGCGCTTTTTGATGTTTTTGGCATATTGAAAATTAGAACAATAACAAAAAATGCTAATGGCAAATTTATATAAAAAGCAGCTGGCCAGTCCCATATTTTTAATATTAAACTTCCCCAAAGAGGCCCGACAACTCCTCCTGCTTCAGCAGATGCACCTATAAGCCCAAATCCATAAACCCAATATTTTTTTTCTAAAATAATTGAAATGCTAGCTATAGCTATTGGAATCACTGCTCCTCCTCCCATAGCCTGTATAAATCTAAAAAATATTAACCAATTTAATTTAGAAGGGAAGAATACATTATTAGGGATATTTGTTGTAATTCCAACTAATAATGATCCTATAGAAAAAATTAATAATGAAGTTATCAAGGTATTTCTAAAACCATACTTATCACATAACTTACCAGCAATAGGCATAACAATTGTAAATCCTAATAAATATGAAGTTATAGTCCAAGATATTTTGTTTAATTCTCCTACAGAAATTCCTAAGTCTATTACCATACTAGGCAATAAAGTAACAATTACTGTTTGATCATCTGCAGCGATGAAAACTGCCAAGCAGAGAATAAAAATATAAAATATTCTATTTTTTATGTTTAAGGTTTTTCCCATGATATTATTTCATTCCATTTTTCGAATTTGATTTCACGAATTGTATTATTTTCGTCCTGAGGTTGTACCTTACCGTATATATATATTTTTTTTACCGTTCCATCTTTTTTGATGTATAAAGATAGATCAACTTTGTTATCAGGAATAATGATTTCTCCAACAAGGGACTTTAGGTTGTCAGAATTTATTTTTGCTTCTATTTCATATATATCTTTCTCTATAGATTTAATGGATTCATTTTCTATTTCAGCAAAAATTTCACTTAAAATATTTATTGGATTTATATTTTTAAATGGATTGTCTTCTTCTGGAGTTTCAATCCACTCAAAGTTAATAGGATTAGTAATCCAATAATTATTTCCCATAGATAGGTATGAAAGTTTAATTAGAAAATTATTAGAAATTATTTCCGCTTTGATTTGAAGTTTATCGGGTTTTTGTATATTACCTTCAGCATAAGAGATTTTGTATTCTCCTGGAAGAGAAGTAAACCCATTCTCATGATTCAAAATAAAACTAAAAGATTCTGAATCAATTATTTTTTTATTTGTTAAATTAAATAAATCTTCAACAGATAAATAATTTATATTTACTTCTTCAGCTGAGCATGAAAAAAATATTATTACTGAGATTGTTGCTAAAAAAAATTTATTAATTGTTAATTCCTTAAATTTGTTAATAGTATTTTATAAGAATAGATTAAAGTTTCTAAAAGAGTATAAGTATAGTATATTTAAAATTGAGTTTTTGTAGGGGAGCTTAAAACGCTGAGAGGGTTTATTAAAACCGACCCATTAAACCTGAACTAGATAATTCTAGCGGAGGGAAAAATTAATAGTATAATTTTAGAAAATTTATCTTTTGGATTTCAAAATCAATTGCCTATTATTGATAATCTTTCCTATGTTTTTCCATCAAACAAAACAGTTTCAATTATAGGTCACAGCGGATGTGGGAAAAGTACTTTGTTACAACTGATTTCTGGTGTTATAGAACCTGATAATGGATTTGTTAAATTTGAAAATCATGTTGATAGGTTAGGGGAGATAGCTTATATGCAACAAAGCGATCTTTTATTACCTTGGTTAGACGTTAAAGAAAATCTCTTACTACCGTTAAAAATAAAAAATAAGTTAAGTAAAAATTCATATGACGATATGATTGAAAAATCTAATATTTTAGGAATTTATGAATACTTAAGTTTTTATCCTCATGAACTATCTGGAGGTTTAAAACAAAGAGTCGCTTTTCTTAGAACAATACTTCAAGATTCAGAATTTATTTTATTAGATGAACCATTTGCATCTCTTGATGCAATAAAAAGAATTGAAATTTATAGTTGGATAGAGAATCTAAAAGATTATATTAATAAGTCAATTATTTTAGTCACTCATGATATTGAGGAAGCGTTATTTCTTTCTGATCAAATTATAGTTATGGATTCAGGGAAAGAAAATTTTAAATTTAATATAGATATAAATATGCCTCATCCTAGAAAAACTAATGTTATTGTTGAAAGAAACTTTATTGAACAGAAAAAATTACTTATAGAAAAATTAGATGAGGTTAAGAAAATTGATAATTAATTTGAAAAACTTTTTTTCAGTATATTTTCTGCCTTTAATAGCTTTTGTAATATTACTTATTATTTGGCAAACTTTATGTAATATAGGGATTTTTGAAACATGGTTATTACCATCTCCCGGAATGATAATTAAAGAATTATATTACTCAAAAGTTTTTTTAATTGAGCATACTTTTACAACAGCTTTAGAAGTTCTATTGGGATTATCTTTAGCCATAATTTTTGGAACAACTATAGGTTTTTTAATGTCTAGTTATAAATTTTTTGAAAGATCAATATTGCCATATGTTATTGCATCTCAAGTTATTCCAATTTTTGCATTGGCACCTATATTGATTGTATGGTTTGGAGCAGGACTAATTTCAAAAATTATAGTTGTTTTTTTGATTTCTTTTTTCCCAATAGTTATAGGTGTTTTTGATGGTCTAAAAACAAATTCTATAGATATGGAAAATATGTTAAGAACAATGGGAGCAAATAATATTCAAATATTTAAAATACTTAAAATAAAATTAGCATTACCTAGTTTTTTTTCAGGAATAAAAGTAGCAAGTGTAAGCTCGGTAATTGGAGCAGTGGTGGCTGAATGGATAGGTTCAAAATCTGGACTAGGCTGGATAATGAAAGTTTCTGGGCCTTTATTTCAAACAGAAAGAGTTTTCGCTTCAATAGTAATACTTTCAATTTTTGCTTCTATTTTATTTTTAGGTGTTAAATTTTTAGAAAATAAATTAGTGAAAGGATAATAAAATGAGAATTTTTCTAGTTTCAATTTTTTCAATATTAATTATTGGATGTGGTGCAGAAAAACAGGATAAGGTAAGTTTAGCTTTGGATTGGTACCCAAATTCAAATCATTCAGGTATTTATTCAGCTATTGATCAGGGATTTTTTGAAAGCGAAGGTATTGATTTAGAAGTATATACTCCGTCTGATCCTACTGCAATTATTTCTTCCGTAGCATCTGGGAGAGATGATTTTGGGTTATCTTATCATCCAGATATTCTTCAGGCCCAATCTGCAGATTTAGAAATAGTTTCTGTCCTAAGTATTTCACAACACCCTTTGAATTCAATAATGACACTTACTGAATCAAATATAAAATCTCCAAAGGATTTAGATGGTAAAGTTATTGGATATCCAGGTATACCATCTAACAAAGCGATGCTAGAGACAGTCCTTTCAAATCAAGGAGTAAATGTAAATGATGTTGAGACAGTAGATGTGGGATTTGAATTGGTAAAGGCTCTAATTTCAGGATCAGTAGATGCAATAATTGGTGCATATTGGACTCATGAGTCTATAGTAATGGAACTCCAAGGATATGATGTGGATATTATGAAATTAGAAGAATGGGGTGTCCCTGATTATTACGAGCTAATTTTGATAACTAATCAAGATTATCTGAATAATAATTCTAAACAGGTAGAAAAGGTTGTGAATTCTTTCAAGAAAGGTTACGAGTATGCAATTAATAATCCTGAAAAATCTATAGATAGCTTAATTAAAATTGCTGGAGAAGAAATAGTAGAAGAAGATGTTGAAAGAAAAGGGATTCAATTATTGATACCAGTTTGGGAATCAAAAGGTAATCCATTTGGTTATCAAGAAAAATCTAAATGGGTTGAAACTTATAATTGGATGTACCAAAATGATTTTCTTGAGAAAGAATTAGAAATAAATAATTTATTTATAACTGAGTTTTCTAATTAGATGGAAATAGAAGTAATCCTTCTAGTTCTGTTTCAGCAATTAGAAGGTGACCTTCAATACTAGTTACATAAATTTTGTTTTCAACAATAGTACAGTTAGTAGGTCTTTCGCATGGAGTTTCATGCCTTTCTATAATTTTTCCATTTTTGTCAAAAATGGTGATATTCCCTTTAGGGCCAGATATTTCCCATCCTGTAGCTGCTACTATATAATTTTCTTTAGAAATAGGATCTTTTGCTAGAGTCATTCCGTCAATGCCTCTATGAGGTCCGAAATCATGCATTATTTTCATATCAGATAAGCTACCATCTTCGTTAACATTGTATGATCTCAATTCTCTTTCATTGTCTGCTCTGTAATCAGATTGAGCTACGTATAATATATTCTCTTCCTCATTGAATAATAGACCATTTGGCATAGTTGTATCAAATGTTCTTCTAAATGATTTATATGTACCATTTTCTTGTTTCTCGGCCGAAATAATAGCGGAGAAATTTAGGCCGAGATCTGGATTGATATCTCCAACTCTATCTGAGAAATAAATATGCCCCTTTTTATTTATAGCAAGATCGTTTGGACTATTTATTGATATACCTTCTAGGCTATCAACTATTGTTTCTTTTGAACCATCAGAGTTATACTTAGCTATTCTTCTTCTTCCTCCTTCGCATGCAAAAAGCTCTCCTTGAGAGTTGAAGTTTAATCCATTTGCTTCTCCCGTGTCATTAAATACTTCTTGAGTAATATGTGTATCGGGATTATATGAGAGAATTCGATTATTAGCGATATTAGAAAATAATAACTTATTTCCATCCCAACAAGGCCCCTCAGTAATTGTACTTAAATTTGGGATTATATTATTGAATTTCCAAGACAAATTAACCTCTGTTAGAATAATATTTAACATTACTTATAACTCATTTTTAATAAAAAAACATGAAACCAGACGGAAAAATTTTACCAATTTGTATGACTATTGCAGGATCCGATTCTGGCGGAGGTGCAGGAATACAAGCAGATCTCAAGACTTTTGCTTCATTAAATTGTTATGGAGTATCTGTAATAACATCTGTAACTGCTCAAAATACCAAAGGTGTTGATGATATACATATTATTCCTAATAAAGTTGTAAATACTCAGATCGAATCTATTAAAAATGATATGAAATTTTCTACTGTAAAAACAGGAATGATTCCAGAAACAAAAATGGTTGAAACAATCGTATCTTCTATTTCATCAGAAAAAGTAAAAATAGTTGTAGATCCTGTCATAGTAGCTACTTCAGGGGATAAATTAGTATCTGATGAAGCTATTGAAGCAATAAAGAAATTATTGTTTCCAATAGCGGAAACAGTAACCCCAAATTTAACTGAAGCAGAGGTAATCACACAAAAAAAAATAAATTCAAAAAAAGATTTGAAAGATGCTTGCAAAAAAATTATAGATTTAGGAGCTAATTCAGTTGTGATTAAAGGTGGGCATTTTGATGAATCAGATATTTCTGAGGATATTTTATATGATGGTAAAAATTATTATTCTTTTAGCGCAAAAAGAATTAAAACAACATCAACCCATGGAACAGGATGCACTTTTTCATCTGCTATTGCCTCATATTTAGCTAATGATTTAGATTTAGTAAGTTCAGTAGAAAAAGCTAAAACATATGTAACAAATGCTATCGATAATGCATATAAAATAGGTAAGGGGAATGGACCTCTAAATCATTTTTTTAAGTAGAAACTACATTACGCTATATCCACCATCAACAGGAATAGATACACCGTTAACAAAATCTGAGAAGCCACTAGAAAGAAAAATTGCAGTACCTGCTAAATCTTTAGGTAATCCCCATCTTTCAGCTGGTGTTCTTCCTGCTATTGTTGCATATCTTTTAGGATTTACCTTTTTGAATTCATTTGTCATATCCGTAACTATCCATCCAGGTAAAATAGCGTTGATTTGAATATTGTATTTGGCCCATGCAATTGCGCAACTTTTAGTATACTGCACAACTCCTCCTTTACTTGCAGCATAAGCTGCGGAATTAGCATTTCCAAAAATTGACATCATGGAACCTATATTTATGATTTTGCCAGATTTATTTTTTTTCAAATAAGGAAAAATAGCAGAGGTCATATGATGAATCGAATTTAAATTAGTATCTATAACATCATCCCAATCACTTTTTGATAAAAGATGAGGTTCATCGCTTCTTCTACTTATACCAGCGTTATTTACCAATATATCTATCTTGCCATATCTTTCTAAAGTAAATTCCATAAGGTTATTTATTGAGTCTTGATTATTAACATCAAGTTCAAAAATGTCACTATCTTTGCTCACTTTTTTTATTTTTTCAATCGCTGATTTATTTTTCTCATTGTTTCTTGATGCAATAATAACGTTTGCACCTTGTTCAGCAAACCCTTCTGCTATACCTAACCCAATACCGCCATTTCCACCAGTTACAATTGCGATTTTCCCATCAAGTAGATTTTTCATAAAGATACTCCATAAGTGTGTTTAATTCATCATAGTTTTAAATTTATTTTTTTTTCAATAGTTTTTTCTTCATCAGTTGCTTTATATTTATAAATAATTCGAATATACAATTCTCCTGTTTTCCTTATAACATTGGATTTTTCAGGATCCATTAGATTATTCTTGTCTCCTATTTGATCAAATAAAACTAGATTTTTCTTTGAAACTTCAAAATTATTTTGTTCTAATTTTCCAGTTATAAATTGTAGTAAATCATGCTCTGTTAATTTCCAATTTATATTTTCTTTAACAAAATCTATTGACTCATTTAATATATTTTCAATTTCATCTATTTTATCCATTTTTCTCCAAAGGATATAAAAGTGATTCTTTGTATATTTCTCTAGTATTTAAGTCTAGATGAGTCCATTTATTTTTCATCGAAACTGTATTTACTAAATCATTATTTTTTCTAAAAATATCTTTGAGTCCATTTTGATAGTCATTTATTTTCAAAATTTGTTTAAATATTTTTTTGTTCAAAATAATAGGATGCCCTCTTTTAGATTCATTAATAGGGGCTGTAATTATTGATTTTTTTTCAAAATGATTAGATATAATTTCGTTCATAAACCATTGAGGTCTAGGTTGGTCAACACTAATTAGAATTGCGTTTTCAGCTTCTTTGATAATACTATTTATTCCCTTTAAAATTGAAGTTGATTTTCCTTCTTTATAATTTTCGTTAATAACTATTTTTATAGATTTTTTTTGAACATACGGTAATATTTTATCTTTTTCGTGACCAAGAATTAAATTTATTTGATTAACTCCTAATTGATTTAAGGTTTCAATATGATATTCAATTAGTTTTTTGCCGTGCCAATCAAGTAATGCTTTTGTACTCCCCATTCGTGAAGATAAACCTGCAGATAGTATGATTGCATGAAATTTATTATCCATGTTTTATTTCAGAAGACTTAGAAATTTTTGTTCTGATTTTATTTATATATTTAGAATCTAGCATCATAGAATTCCCATTCCCTCCTAATCTAAAAGATAGAATTTCTGAAATGATAGATATAGCAATTTCTTCAGGCGTTCTAGCTCCTATATTAATTCCTACTGGAGCTTTTAATTTATTAAATGTATGTTCATCAATACCTTCTGAAAGTAATTTTTCTATTATCAATATGGTTTTTCTTTTAGAGCCTAATAAACCAACATAAGATGCATTTGTATTTAGTGCAGCTTTTGTTGCAGTGTCGTCTTGTCGGTGGCCTCTTGTAGCAATGATAATAAATGTGTTGGCATTTACATCAAACTTATCAAAACCTTCTCCATAACTGGCAACTTTTACGTCATCTGCTTCAGGAAACCTTTCTTTATTTGCGAACTCATCTCTATCGTCAAATATATTTAATTCAAATCCTAAAGGTTTTGCTAAATTAGCAATTGCTTTTGAAACATGTCCACCTCCAGCAATAAGTAATTTCGGAGGAGTCGTAAATGCTTCTAGATAAAATAATCTTTCATCAAATGCTAATGTTTTATTTTTACCTAGAGCCAAAAGATCTCTTGATTCTTTTACTAACTTTTCATCAATTTCTTCAGAAATTAGTTGCCCTGATTTTGATCCGTCTTCCTTTATCAGAATTTTTTTACTTATTTCTTCTTTTTTCTTAGATTCTAAAACTTGTACAAGAGCCACAGGCTTATCACCATTGTATGCTTTTTTTATTTCATCAAGAAAAAACTCAAATTCTAATTTGTTATCAATAGGATCAATCATGAAATGCATTGTTCCTCCACAAACCAATCCGTCTTTAGCTGCCAAATCTTCATTTAATTCATAAGGTCTAACTTCAGCGGATTCTTCTCTTTTGATTTTTTCACTTGAAGCAAACCAAATATCACCTTCTACGCACCCTCCACCTAGGGTTCCAACTCCAGATCCATCTTCTCTAACTAGTAATTTTGCTCCTGGTTTTTGAGGAGTTGATCCTTGGGTCCTAGTAACTGTAGAAATAACAAACTTTCTATTATTTTTTATTTCATTTATAGCTGCGTCAAAAACATCTTTCATAAGAAATCTCCATCAATCTTATTCTAATTATATTATCAGAAGAAATTAAACTCTATATGGTTCTAAATCTTTCCACTTAGGATTTAGTCCAAAACCAGGAAGATCAGGAGCATAAACGTATCCATCTTTTAATACTAGCTCGTCCTCCCAGATTTTCCCGTGCATTGGGTTGACTGTATCTCTATAATATTCAAGAATTAATCCATTAGGAATTGCTGATACTAAATGTATATGTACTTCTTGTGCTCCATGGGGAGCAATGTCTAGATCATTGCTTTGAGCAAGTGCGCATACTTTCATAAATTCAGTTACTCCTCCTAATATGAGGCAATCTGGTTGTAGAATATCAACAGCTCTATGATTTATCATATCCCTAAAACCATACCTAGTATATTCATTTTCTCCCGCTGCAATAGGTATTGAGGTTGATCTAGTAATTTCTGCTTGACCTATGTAATCATCTGGTTCTACTGGTTCTTCAAACCAAAACAAATCATACTTTTCAGCTTTTCTTGCAAATTCAATAGCTTGATAATGCCTATATGCATTATTTGCATCAACCATTAATTTCACATCATTTCCAATCACTTCTCTACAAACTTTAACTCTCTCAATATCTTCATTTATAGATAATGCTCCAACTTTGATTTTTACAGATTTGGCTCCCATTTTTACATTATCTTCCATCTCTTTGGCTAATTCTTTTAAGCCTTTTCCTTTTTCGTAATATCCTCCAGCGATATATGTATCAACTTTATTAGTGAATCCTCCTAATAATTTATATACTGGTAAATTTGCTACCTTTCCCTTAATATCCCATAATGCAATATCTATACCTGAGATAACCCTAGTAGTAACTCCCCTTCTTCCAACTAATTTTGGTCTCCACATTTCATGCCAAATTCTTTCATTATCAAGAGGATCAAGCCCTATTATCCCTTTCTTAAAATGTTCAACAAGTTCTCTTGCGACTGATGGGCTCACATCTATACCTGCAGAAATTCCTATTCCAGTAATATCCGGATGATCAGTTTTTATTTCTATAATATTTAGAACGTTATGTGTATATGTATAGAGTCCATTTGTAATAGGAACAGATCTTTCCCATCTATATATTTTTAAATTTACATCTGTTATTTTCATTTTTTTCACCCCAAGTTATTATATTTATGAAATAATTGTTTTAGAAAGTTTAAACCTTTTCTTCTTCAAGGTAAACTTATATTATTATTTTCATTGGAGATAGAGAGAAATTAAATTGCAGGGTCCGTAGCTCAGTGGTCAGAGCAGTCGGCTCATAACCGATTGGTCGCAGGTTCAAATCCTGCCGGACCCACCATATTAACAGGGGGAAATTATGAAGGCAGCACAAATAACTGGATATAGAAAAGTTGAAATAAATGAAATTCCTGATCTAGGGAAATTAGAAGAAGGACATGTAAGATTTAAAACAGAATGTATTTCAATATGTGGATCTGATATTCATAGTGCTTTTGATAAAGTAATACCGGAAGAAGAATATCCTTTACCACCAGGGATGCCTACTCATGAAGTAGCTTCTGTTGTTGTGGAATCAAATGATGATAGATACCCTGTAGGTTCAAGAGCTATTGTTATTCCAAATTATAGAAGAGCGGATGGTACACTAGGAACTGGTGGAGCTGTTGAATACATAGATCAAACTCATGAAAAAATAATCAAATTACCTGACTGGGGAGATCTTGAAGACTGGTTAATGCTTCAGCACTCAGGAACTGTTTTATATTCTGCAAAGCATTGGGGTAATATTTTTGGAAAGAAAGTTGCCGTTCTTGGACAAGGAGGAATTGGTCTTTCATTTACTATGTTTGCTTCTAAGCAAGGAGCAGCTGAAGTAGTGGGAATTGATAAGCATGAGTATAGACTAGAGAAGAGTATTTCATTAGGTGCTACTAAATCTATGAAATTTAATTCATTAGAAGACTTAAATAAACAAACCGAAGAAATAACCAATGGTGAACTATTTGATGTAGTTGTTGATGCTTCAGGAAATAAAGATGGGTTTAATATTTGTTTGAACTTGTTAAAGCCCCAAGGTAAATTTATTACTTTTAGTATAGTTACAGAAGATATGGTTGAATTTGAGCATAGCTTAATGCTTAGAAAAAACTTGGATATTCATGCTACTCAAATTGCAACTACTCCTCAGCCTATTGCAGAAATTAGAGAATTGGTTTCATTAGCTGAAAGAGGGTGGTGGGATCCAAAATCTTTAAAAACTCATGTTTCTGATCTCTCAGAATTACAAAAATGTTATGAGGATTATACTGATCAAAAAAATAATGTTATAAAAAATGTGGTTCGGTTTAATCCTTAGAAAGATCCAAATCTTTCAGTATATATATCATTATTTTGGCCAAGATTTGAAATTATTTGTAGTGCATTCTCTACAAATAAGTCCGATCCGCAAACATAAAATTCATAATTTTTATTTAAATCTAAATTATTAAAAGTTTTTGCATTAATCCTATTCTCTCCCCCTAACCATTTTGAAGGCTTTTCTCTCGTTATGCTAGGAAAATAAGATGAATTTATATTTTTTTTGTTTTCTTCATAAATTACAAGCCCTGAGAAATTTTTTGACCAATGATACATAAAAAACTTTTTGTTTTTATTTGTTAAGCATTTAGACATTGATATAAAAGGAGCAATTCCCGACCCAGAAGCTACAAGTACAGGAGTCTTTTTGTTTTGCAATATAAATCTTTTCCCTATAGGTTTAGATACTTGAAACTTATCACCCTTTACAGAGAAATCATTTAAAAAAGTAGATACTTCTCCATTTTGAATTTTTTCTACTAAAAAAGTAACAAATTTTTCGCTAGATGAACTAGCTATAGAATATGGTCTTATTGCTTGATATCCATTTTCAGCAGTTAAGCAAATTTCAGAATACTGTCCAGGAATATGCCCATTCCAATTTTCTACTTCAAATTGAATCAAACAAAGTTCCTTATTTATAATTTCTTTATTTGTTATAAAGGCATTATTGAAATGTTGAGATTCTATCATTATCCAGAATATCTTTGCTCTTTCCAAGGATCTCCATACATATGATATCCGTAATTTTCCCAAAACCCTGGAGTATCTTTTTCTAAAAAGGTGATTTTATCAACCCATTTTGCTGATTTCCAAAAATACAGATGAGGAACTATCAATCTAACTGGACCTCCATGTTCAGGAGAAATAGGTTCATCTTCATAAGAATAAGAAATTATTGTGTTTTCTAAAATCAGATCATTCAGAGGTACATTTGTTGTGTATCCAGTTGAAGAACCTATCATAGTCCAACTAGTAGGAGGCTTAAATCCTAATTCATCAAATATAGTACTGACTTTAACTCCCTTCCAGCTCATATCGAACTTAGTCCATCTCGTAACACAATGAATATCCTTTTTTATTGATGATGATGGTAAGTTTTTAAGAATATCCCAATTTATTTCTGCAAAACTCTCATTATTATAAATAATTGAAAGTTTCCAATCTTTTATATCTATTTTAGGAGTAGGTTCTGCAGATAATACAGGGAATCTATTTTCTAAATACTGACCTGGAGGAACCCTATCATTTTTTTCATTTTTACCAAAAAAACCTCTCGTTACCAATTTGTAAAACTCCCATCTGACCTTGATAGTCTTGGTGAAAATGCAGTTGGATCAGTTCTCATAGATTCTGCAACATCTAAATCTATATCAACTCCTAGTCCAGGTGTATCGGGGCACCAAGAAAATCCATCTTCCCATTCTATTTGTTTAGGAAATAATTTATTGGCATAGCTTCCTGGAGCTTTTGGCATTTCTTGAACTCCTACATTACTAGAAGCCATGCATAAAGAAACGCATGCAGCAGCTGAAACTGGTCCCAAAGGATTATGAGGAACAATATTTATATAGTGTGTTTCAGCCCAATGAGTAATTTTTAGAGCTTCAGTTAATCCTCCAACTATACATAAGTCTATTCTTGCATAATCTATCAAATCTTTTTCAATGACTTCTCTAAATGGCCATTTTGATGCCCATTGTTCACCAGCCGCGATAGGAAGATTTATTTTATTTCTAATATGTTCGTATGAACCAGGATTTTCAGATCTAATAGGATCTTCTATAAAGAAAGGTTTTAGACTTTCTAATTCTTTGCACATTTCAATGACTTCTGGAGGGTCTAATCTAGTGTGAACATCAAAAGCAATTTCAGGTTCATATCCAAATTTATTTCTTACTTCTCCCATAACTTCTACTGCATTTTTTATTGATTTTCTTGGATCAAGAAGATTTGATTCCAAATCATTTATATCATTACTTGGTTGGTGCCATCTAAGAAATTTCCATCCTTTGTTTAAATGGTCTTCACATATATCTAAAAATTCTTTTAAAGAATTTCCTTGAGTATGTGGGTAACAAATAACCTTTTCTCTATATGGTCCACCCAAAAGTTTATATACTGGCATGCCAACTGATTTACCTTTAATATCCCATAAAGCAATATCAATAGCTGAAATAGCGCAAGAATAAACTTTATCTGCAGGAAAAAAGCTACTTCGATACATTAATTGCCATAGTCTTTCTGTTTCCCATGGATCTGAACCAATTACAAGTTCAGAAAGATGTTCGATAGCTTTAGCAATAGCATTTCCTTGTCTTGCAATTCCAACCTCTCCTAATCCGTGAATACCTTTATCTGTGTCTATCTTTACAAAAAAATAAACTCTTCCTTCTTCATCTTGTATAGGCAAACTAGTTATTTTTGTAACTTTCATTATTATCTCACTTCCATTTAACTTCTTTGTTTTCTAAATCTTTGATATATAGCCCTGCACCTTCTCTTCTAAACCAAGGCATTTTTGGTTCTCTTCCATAGTCAGTATTTTGCATCTCTTTTAATTTATTTTCATCTACAACTAATCCAATACCTGGTGTATTATCCAAGTGGACAAATCCATCATCTATATTATTGTTCCATTTAGAATATGCCTTTTCTCTTCCAGGATCTACGACTTCCATCATCAAATGATTAGGAATACTAGTTGCTATTTGAGCATTATAGTTTCCTATACAATTCATAGTTGTAACAGGTAATTCATAAGCATATGCAAAATTTCCAATTTGCCTAAGCCCTGTGATGCCAGATTGATAAGAACTAACATTTAAAATATCTACAGATTGATTATCTATAAGTGGATAAAAATCCCCGACATTATTAAGGTTTTCTCCAGTTGCTACAGCAGCTTTTATGTTTTGGGATACTAATTTGAGACCTCTATAATCCCATCTTCTAGCAGGTTCTTCTGCCCAGAAAATATCATATTTCTCTTCTATCTTATTAATTGTTTGAATTGCTTTTTTTACAGACCAATATTCGTTTGAGTCAATCATGATTCTAGGTCTTTTGAAATTTTTTGCTAAAGCTTCATAGACAATCCCAATTCTTCTCATATCATCTTCAAATGATAACCCAATTTTCACCTTGCCTGAATCAACTCCGTTGTCTGACATTTTTTCAAAGAATTTAAATAATTCTTCATCAGATAGACAATAACCTATATCTGAAGCATATATTTTACATTTAGGGTCATCGCTGCCTAAAGTTTTCCATAGAGGTTCATCATTGATTTTTGCTTTAATATCCCATAATGCTATATCTATTGCAGACAGCGCATTATGTACTTCTCCTTCATCTCCAGCTTTAAAGGTATATCGAATCATATTTTGCCAATGTGAAAAGGTTTCTCTAGGATCTTTGTTTTCAATAACTTTGAATAAATTTTCAACTTTATTATTACCCAAGGGAGCAACTCCAGAAATTCCTTCGTCAGTATCTATAAACAAAATGCTTGAAGAAATTAGATCATCTCCTTCTGGTCCATTTGAGTCTCCCAATGGTCTATCCATTTCTTCTAAATAAGTTTCTAGGCGGTAATCAATTATTTTCATTTCGAGCTCGCTTCTTTAATTTCATCTTCTGATGCCGGTACTTCATATAATCCTGCACCTTGACGTCTGCCATAAGGGCTTGGTCCAGATCTAGAGGATATTTGTTTTACCTTAGCCTTAGATAATTCTTCATAATTTATTGTGATTCCTAGTCCTGGTTTATCTCCTAGTTTTGCATAACCGTTTTCTATTTTTACATCCCATTCATACACTTTGGTTTCAGGTTCAGGATGAGGAACTTCTACAGTTATGCAATTTGGAATAGCATTAGCTAAATGTGCATGAATAATTCCTGTTGATCCGCCTAATGTGACTGGTAATTCTAGACCATACGCAGCATCTGCTATTTGTAAAGCACCAGTAATTCCTGTCATTCCTTGACTTACTTGGATTACATCTGCTGCTCTGTGATGAAAATAAGGTAAAAAATCTCCTAATGTGTCTAGGTTTTCTCCAGCACAAACAGGAGTTTTAAGTGCTTCAGAGATTTTTTTTAATCCTAAAAAATCCCATCTTCTGGCAGGCTCTTCTATCCATCCTAAACTAAATCTTTCTTCCATTTCAGAAACTTTTCTTATTGTCTGTTTAGGAGACCAATATTCATTTGAATCAACATATAAAATAGGATTATTTGTATTTTGACTTATTGCTTCATTCATGATTTCTAATCTTTTCAAATCAGCATCTTGATCAAGTCCTACTTTGAGTTTTGCAGCCTTGAATCCATAATTTTTGGCCATTTTTTTATACCAATCACCTATTTCTTTATCACCCATAGGCAAAGCTATATCCGATGCATAAACATTAACATCTTTCTTGCTTGCTCCTAAGGTTTTCCATAGAGGTTCATTGTTAATTTTTGATTTTAGATCCCAAAGTGCAACATCTAGAACCGAAATTGCATCATTTGCAATTCCATCGTGTCCACCTTTGAAAAATTTCTCAACCATTTTTTTCCAGAGACTGTATACTGATTTAGGGTCATTACCCTTTATTATTCCTTCAAATAATGATTGAATTTGAGGGATAGAGTTTCCTCCACCAATGGAAAGACCTATCAACCCTTCGTCTGTTATTAATTCAACAAGGCAAGATGCAGATTTAGTTCTCCCTCTTGGAGAATTTGCATCTCCCATTACTCTATCAAGTTCAAATTCGAATAAAGTTGTTTTTAGTTCAATAATTTTCATTTTTTATATTTCCATAATATCTCGGATAAATTCACTAAGGATTTATCTAGAGAAAAAGTTTATTATTTAATAATGAATCATAATATACAAAAAGTTTTAAGTAATTTAGGCACATTTTCTAAAAGTTTAAGTGCTTATGCATTTATTTTATTGTTTTCATTTATTTTTCTAATCCAATCTGAAAATAAATTATTTGCAGATGATACCTCTAAGGTTGAAAAGATTTCGTTCATAGCATTTGATGTAAATTATGAAGATGAAATTGATTTTTCGTATTCAAAAGATATATTAACTCAAATAGTAAAATTCCATTCATTAGAATCAAATGAAACAATTTTTCTTCAACCTTATGGCCAAAAAAGCTATCCATATATAGAAATAAAAAAAGATGAAATAGATACACAAATTGATGACTTTTTCAAAAATTTACCTGATGAACCAGAGGAAATATCTTCAAATCATTACTTAGTGATTTCAGAAGGGTTTACTAAAATTGCAGAATTGATAGATACAAGTAATTCAAATTTTTATATTATATCTAACTTGAACTTATCCGACTCAGAAAATTCTTCTGAAATTAAATTGAAAAATTTATCTGATTTATATCTTTCTTCAAAAATCAAATTGAATGTTATGTCTCTGCCTTCTTCAAATGCATCAGATAGAAATCTTTTTGAAAGTTATTCACTAAATACAGAGGGATATTTTATTGATTTTGAGTCTTCATCAGTACAATCATTTGTAAACTTCATGAAAATATTTATGAAACAACCGAAATCAATTTTACAAACAAATTTATCATCTAAGCCTCTTTCAAACTTTGTAAATATTCCTCCTACTGTTAGTAATGTTAGGTTAGGGATTTATAGAGAAAACCCTGAAATAAATATTTCAATAATTAACCCAGATGGAATAGAACTGAAACCTGATAATGATCTTTACTATTGGGATTTGGAAAAGATTTTATTTTTAGATATTAATAAACCTCAATCAGGGACTTGGACGATAATAACAACAGGGGAATCTGGCAGATTAGAAATCTTAAGTGATACTGAAAACCCTTTAAGATTAGAGACTCATGGTCAAAAAGTATATCCGGTAGGTTCAGAAATAGTGCTTGAAGTAGGGGCTTATATAGAGGATAAAATGATCAATATATCTGATGCTGAAATGCAAGTAAGAATTAGGGATAATCAAGGCACAGAAACAATTCAAATCATGAACGATTTAGGGCAGAAAAATGATAAATTCTCTTTTGATGGAATCTATACTGCTAAGCTTCCTTCAATTAACGATCAATCTATTATAGATGTTGAATATACCCTACAATGGAAAAACTTATCTACTCCCATTATAAAAAATGACCAAATTAAGATTGAGTTTTTCCCAGATTTAAATATTACTAAAATAATAGATTTGAGTGGTAAAACAAACAATGAATTTCTAGTTACGTCCTTTGAGACAAAAGTAAATAACTACCCCTTTTTAGTAGGATTAGATGAAATTAAGTACACATTGTCCTCTGATAATAAATATTCTTTTAGAATAGATCCAGTTAAACTCCAAGATACTGATAAATCATATGTTTTTAATATTTACATGTCGTCTGAAGAAAAAGTAAAAGACACTGTATTTATTGATTTAAACTTAAATACAATTTATTTAGAAGAACCATATGTAAGTATCTCAAAAAAATTACAGATTAATGTGAATACAAATTATTTATATATATTTGGATTAAGATATTACTTTTGGATAGCTATATTTGGAATTTTGATGATAATTTCTTTGTTTATAATGAACAACTTAAGGCAAACTAAAATTTCAGGATTTTTGACTGATGTTCAAAATAATATTATTGTTGATTTTTCTACTATTCGAAGGAATCCAATAGAAAAGTTTATTTTTCCCAAACGAATAAAATTTGATTCAATAAAACAGCTTCCTTACTCAGGTGGATTCTTTGAGTTTGTTGATCAAAAAGTCTTTATGGAAATAAACCCAAAAGAAGGTGACCCAAATATTAGAATCAATTCTATACCAGCAAATGGAAGAAATGACATATCTGAAGGCCCATGGATAGGGTCATCAGGGAAACAAGTTAGATTTAAGAAAACTGTTCCTTACTTAGAAATTTGATTATTCATTTACTATTTTCACTTCATTTATAACTGTACCGGGTGCTGTATCTCTCATAGGATCACGTAGCCTAATACTTTTTACTATTTCCATTCCGTCAATTACTTTACCGAAAACAGCATGGCATGAAACTTGAATATTTTGACAATTCTTTTCATTATTCTGTTCATCAAATGCATCTAAAAAAGGTACAGCCCCAAAAGTTATGAAAAACTGACTCCCATTTGTGTTAACTCCAGAATTAGCCATAGATAATATTCCTTCAGAATCATGACGTAAATCTACATGAAATTCATCATTAAACCTATAACCTGGATTGCCTGCTCCTGTTCCTGAAGGGTCTCCTCCTTGGGCCATGAATCCTGGTAGAACCCTATGAAAAGTAGTCTTGTTATAGTACCCGGATTTAGCTAAGTTTATAAAATTTTCTACTGTAAAAGGGACTTTGTCGTCATAAAGTAGAATTTTAAATTCTCCTACCTCAGTATCAAAAATAGCAAAATATTCTTTTGATTGATCAATATTACCTGATGGAGGGCCTAGAGTTTCTGATGAAATTTTTTCATTAGTTTCTGAGCTCGAACAAGAAATCAATGCAAATAAAACAGCCACTAAGATCAGATAAGAGTTTCTAAATAATATTTTTTTTATTCCCATCAATTTCTCCTATGTATATATAATTTATTTGAACAATATTTAATTATGATAAAAAAATCTAACTATATTCAAGCTTTTTTTCTAGGAAAGATTGACTATTTGTCAGCTATGCGCCTTCAAGAAAAAATAAATACTTTGGTATTTTCAAAAAAAATTAGCCAAACAATTCTTTTTTTGGAACACGATAATGTTCTTACATATGGATCAAGTGAAAAAATTTCAGAATCAGAAATAGATAAATTAAATCAATTTAATAATAACTTTACTCATGTCAAAACAAATAGAGGAGGGCAGATAACACTTCATAGTCCAGGTCAATTAATTTGTTATCCCATAATTAATCTAAAAGAACACTTTAGTGGCGTTTTAGATTATGTGCAATTTTTAGAAAAAACAATTATTGAAACATTAAGTCACTATAATATAAAATCTCATAGAGTCCAACAAAGAAGGGGTATTTGGGTAAATGGTGATCCTGATGAAAAATATTTAGAAAACATGAATCCATCTGGTGAAAAAATAGCTGCACTAGGATTAAAAATAATTAAAAACGTAACTTTGCATGGATTTTCTTTGAATGTTGACAATGACTTATCTCTTTTTGATTCTATTGTTCCTTGTGGAATGAAAAATTTAAGGGTTAATTCAATAAATAATTTATTATCAAAAACTGTTGCTATTGAAGAAGTTTCTAAAAAAGTGTCATTAAAGATGAGTGAAATTTTGCAAATACCAATAGTATTTAAATCTGATATTGAAAATGAAATAAGAATTTTGGAGTAAAAAATTGACTAGAACCCTAAGTACATTTAAACATTTGGAATGCTCATTAACTGGAGATCTCTTTCCAATAGATAGCCCAATGAGACTTAGCCCAAGTTCAGAAAAACCTCTTTTAGCAAGATATGATTTGAAAGAAGCTTCAAAAACTTTAAATCAAGAAAATTTATATAAAAGACGAAACGATATGTGGAGATATGAAGAAATCTTACCAGTTCTTGATGATGAAAATATCGTATCTTTAGGTGAGGGGAACACACCTTTTATGAAAATGAATAATTTATCTAAGAAGCTTTTAATAAATAACTTTTTTGTAAAAGATGAAAGTAATAATCCTACAGGGTCTTTTAAGGCAAGAGGCCTTTCAGCAGCAATTTCTAAAGCAAAGGAATATGGAATAAAAGGTATAGTTATGCCTTCGGCTGGTAATGCTGCAGGAGCAATGTCAGCATATGCTTCAAAATCACAAATGGAAGCTAATGTTTTCATGCCAAAGGATGCTCCATTGGCTAATAAAATGGAATGCATTGCTTTTGGGGCGAATGTCAAATTGGTTGATGGATTTATTTCAGATGCAGGTAAAGCTTCAGCTATAGAAGCTGAAAAAAGAAACTTATTTGATGTTTCTACATTAAAAGAACCCTATAGAGTTGAAGGTAAAAAAACAATGGGACTAGAAATAGCAGAACAGATGAATTGGGAAGTTCCTGATGTGATAATTTATCCTACAGGAGGAGGTACTGGGATTGTAGGTATTTGGAAAGCATTTCAAGAGTTAGAGCAAATAGGGCTAGTTTCTAATAAAAAACCCAAAATGGTGGTTGTTCAAGCTGAAGGATGTTCTCCTTTAGTTGATGCTTATGAGAAAGAAGAAAAATTTGCAAAACCTTTTGAAAATCCTAAAACTTTAGCTGCAGGAATGAGAGTCCCTATGGCAGTAGGAGATTTTATAATTTATGATATTTTGAAAAAAAGTAAAGGTACTGCAATAAGAATAAGAGATGAAGAAATGCTTGAAGGTGTTTCTTTATTAGCTTCAGAAGAAGGTATTTTTGCTGCTCCTGAGGGTGGTGCAATAGTGATGGCTTCTAAGAAATTAAGAGAAAATGGATTTATTAAAGACTCAGATAAAGTTGTGATTGTAAACACCGGATCTGCATATAAATATTTAGACATGATGGAATCTAAATTTTGGGGAGACTAGATTTTTTGTCCGTCCCATTCAATAACGTGACTTGAAATTCCTTCAGGATAAGAGTTGTCATATTCATCAACTAAAAAACCCATAATTACAGAATTAAATCTTTTTCCATTTTTGGGTCTACTTTTTCTAAAAGTTCCTTCATGAACAAAGCCAATTTTTTTAAACAAATTAATTGCATTTTCATTAAATTCTGGAATATCAACCCAAGCTCTGTACAAACCTAAATTTAAGAAACTATGCTCCAATAATGCCAATACAGTTTGTGTTCCAAAACCTTTGTGCCAATGATTTTTATCACCTATAAGAACAGAGATCTGAAAATCTCCCAATGACTCATCAATAGATAATTGAGCTTCTCCTATATGATTTTCTTTATAATAAATAGAAAAAATTGATCTATGTGGTTCATGATGAGGATCATGAAAAACTTCATCCCACTCTGCTTTTGATGCATTAAGCATATCTTTTGGTTCGTATCCTAAATGAGCAGATTTATCATATGCGTACTGCCCAAACCAGTTTTCATAAACATCTTTATCGCTAATCCACTCAATTATTCTTGGAATGTCATCTCTGATGACATTCTTTAAGCTAACAAAATTATTATTTTTCATAAAACCATTTAAAAACGTTATGTTGATCTGTTTACCTTTTAAATGATTATAGTAAATTAAATTAGAAAGAGAATTATACAAAGGGGTTAAATATGGCAGATTGGAAAATGGAAGCTGAAATAGAATATTGTGTTCCTTGCGGGTATGCTAATCTAGCAGCTTGGATGACTAGTGAGTTGTTTCAAGCAGCAGGTACAGCAATAGCTATCTCGTTAAAACCTGGAACAGCTGGAGCATTCAAGGTAACAGTTGACGGAGAAGTTTTATGGGACAAAAAAGCTCAAGGCAAATCTCCTGATATTATGGAAGCAAAAGAGTTGAAAGCTAAAGTTATCAATAAACTTGAATCTTTAGCCAAAGTTTAAGATAATTATCTAAAATATCAGCTGTAAATGGAACAAACTTACTTACAAGAATATAGCTTGTTGTTGATTTTTGTCGCACTTTCTATTTTGGTGCCGATTGGAATGCTAGCAGCAGCTAAATTTGGGACAAAATTTGGTATTACTCCAAGCAGATCAACCAGTGTAAAAAAAGCTGCATATGAGGGAGGTCACCCAGCTTTCAGTGAAAAACCATCTCTTTTTAGCTTTGGATATTTTTACTATGCATTGCTATTTGTTGCTTTCGATGTAGAAACTGTTTTGATTTTTCCTTGGGCAGTAAGCCATGGTTTGATAACTGACTTTTGGGGCCTACTTCCCTTTTTAGGAATTCTAATTTTCTTAACGATACTTACAGTTTCGTTTATTTACGTATGGCTAAAGGGGTGCTTAGAATGGATAAAATAGAAAGAATACCTCTAGATATATCTACTAAAGATTTGGATAAAGAAGAGGGTGGATTGATTAATGAAATGAAATCTACCCATATTTCACCATTCCCAGAACCTGTTATTGATGGAAATGATATTGATAAAAATGTACTTGTATCCTCAGTCGATCAGCTACTTAACTGGGCTAGGAAATCTAGTATGTTCCCTCTTCAATTTGGTTTAGCTTGTTGTGCTTTTGAAATGATTGCGACTGCTATGTCTAGATTTGATATTTCAAGATTTGGTATGGAAGTTTTCAGAGCAACTCCCAGACAAGCAGATCTAATGATAGTAGCAGGTACTGTTACTTGGAAGATGGCTGTGCCATTACGGAGATTATACGATCAAATGGCAGAACCCAAGTGGGTTATTTCAATGGGTGTTTGTGCAACTTCTGGAGGGCCTTATTATGAGAGCTATTCTGTTGTTCCTGGAGTAAATCATATTGTACCAGTTGATGTCTACGTGCCAGGATGTCCTCCTAGGCCAGATGCGTTACTGTATGGAATTATGCAATTACATGAAAAAATTAAAAGATATAGCCTAACTGGCCAAAAAGCAGGAGATGTATAAACAATGAATGAATGGAAAGGAATAGCATTAGCAGAAGAAATTAATTCTCATATTCCTAATAGTGTAGTTTCTAGTGACAAAGATTCTGTCTATATTGAAACAGAAAAAATTTATGAAGTTTTGAAGTTTTTAAAGGAAACTTCAGGTTTTTCTTTTGATCTTTTGTCATCAGTCACTGCAGTTGATTATATTGATCACTTTGAAGTTGTTTATCACCTTAAATCTCTAATAACTTTATCTAAGGCAACAATTAAGACTAAACTAGGTTTTGGGAGGGAAGATCAGCCAGAAATAGATAGTGTTTATTCGCTATGGAAAGGTGCTGATTTTCAAGAAAGAGAAATTTTTGATTTGATGGGAATATATTTTAATAATCATCCTAATCTAAAGAGGATACTTCTATGGGATGGTTTTCCAGGGCACCCACTAAGAAAAGATTTTGTAACCAACTCTCAATCTATAATTCCTAATGAGGATGAAAACTGATGTCAATTAAGAGTGAACCGATAACAATTAATTTGGGCCCTCAACATCCATCTACTCATGGTGTTTTTAGAATGCGAGTTACTTTTGATGGTGAGACAATAATTGATGTTGAGCCAATTTTTGGTTATTTGCATAGAGGATCTGAAAAGTTGGCAGAGGAGAGAACATATACTCAAGTAGTTACTCTAACTGACAGAATGGACTATGTTTCATCAATGTTGAATAATCAAGGATATATTTTAGCTGTTGAAAAGCTTTCAAATATAAAGCCTGAAACTAGAGGAGTATGGCTTAGAATGATAGCTTCTGAGTTACAAAGAATCGCAAGTCATTTAGTTGCTGTAGGATTCTTGATTCAAGATCTTGGAGCATGGGGAACCCCTTTAACTTATGCAATGAGAGAAAGAGAAAAAATCCTTCAGATGTTTGAAATGTTATGTGGAGCCAGAATAACAAACTCATATATGCGTCCTGGTGGAGTATTTATGGATGCTCCTCAGCAATTTTGGGATAATCTCTCAAGCTTTATAGATGAATTCCCAGCAGCAGTCGATGAATTAGAAAGATTATTGACATCTAATGAAATTATATTTTCAAGAACTAAAGGCGTAGCAGTTTTAACTCCTGAGCAAGCTATTAATGCATCTATTACAGGTCCAATATTAAGATCTACTGGAGTGCCGTGGGACTTAAGAAAAAATGACCCTTATGATTATTATGACAAAGTGGACTTTGAAATACCTGTTCACAATGCTGGAGATAACTATTCAAGATATTTACTTAGAGTACAAGAAATGAGGGAAAGTTTAAAAATAGTAAAGCAATGTGTTGATTTTATTGAACCTGGACCTGTAAGGCCACATCATGATGATGTTCCTTTTCTTTTAAGACCTCCTAAAGGTGACTGCTATGTTGCTATTGAAGGATCAAAAGGCGAATTAGGTTTTTACTTAGTTTCTGATGGTTCTATTTCTCCTTACAGATGGCATGTTAGATCATCTTCACTTATAAACTTGACACTATTGAGAGAAATGCTTATCGGAACTCTTTTTGGAGATTTATTTGTAACTTTTGGAGGAATAGATATTAATATGGGAGAAGTTGATAGATAATGTTTGAATTTATTTATAATATTCTTGATTTTTTATTTGGCCTTGTAATAAAGGACATCATGTTTGAAACATATATACTTACAGGATTGACAGGGATTATCATAGGTTTTGCTGTAATAAATGGAGTCCTTGGTGGGGTATTAGCTCTAATATGGGGAGAAAGAAGACTTTTAGGAAGATTCCAACAAAGAACTGGTCCAAATAGATGGGGACCTCAAGGGATTCTTACATCTACTGCTGATGCAGTCAAAGTTATGTTTAAGGAAGACATTGTGCCTGAAGAGGCTGATAAGTACATATTTAATGTAGCGCCACTGCTTTTAGTAATTCCGGTTTTTATCATTTTTTCAGTAATTCCTTTCGGAATAAGTTTATATGCAGTTGATATAAATGTAAGTGCTTTATTTATTCTTGCAATAACTTCAATTAGTGGATTATCTATAATTTGTGCTGCTTGGGCTTCTGCAAATAGGATTGCAATATTTTCTGCTTTGAGGTCAGTCGCTATGCTTATCTCGTATGAAATACCAGTTGGCCTTTCATTGGTTGGAATTCTTTTGATATGTGAATCTATGTCGGTTATGGATATTGTAATTTACCAAAAAATCCCTTTTATTTTAATTCAACCTGTAGCAGCAATAGTTTTCTTCTTAGGTTCACTTGCAGAAATCAATAGAACTCCTTTTGATCTTACTGAAGCAGAATCTGAATTAGCTGCTGGGTATCAAAATGATTATTCTGGTATGAAATGGGGATTGTTTTACCTAGGAGAATTTGCAGCAGCAATAGCAGCTGCAACTGTATTTTCTACCTTGTTTTTAGGTGGGCCTAATGGTCCTTTTTTGCCAGGTATTTTTTGGTTGACAATAAAAGTAGTTGCAGTTTTATTTTTTATAATATGGATTCGAGCATCTTGGCCAAGATTTAGAATTGATCAAGTCTTGAATTTAGCTTGGAAAGGATTATTTGAATTAACATTAGTAAATATTATAGTAACCTCTATAGCTGTAATTATTTGGACAGATGCAGACTCAAATAGACTGATATATATAGGTTTAGCAAATTGGATTTTTGCTTTCCCATTTGTAATTTTGATTTTTAAAATGTTGAAAACTAGTAATTATCAGGACACTAATAAAGAATCTATGAGTTATCCAATCGGTTCAGATACTCCTAAATTTATGAAGGAGAAAAGTTAAATGATAGGATTTGGTTTAATAAAGGGCTTGTCAGTTACATTCAGAAATCTTTTTTCTCCAGTTTTTACAGTTCAATATCCTGATAAACGTGTAGGTGTATTTGGGTTAGCTAAAAGTAGAAACTTATCTATTTTGCAGCTATTTAAAGAAGACTCAAAACAATTTTTATATGCAGTTTTGGGATTAGCTACAGTAAAAGTTAAGAATGAACAATTTCCAAGATTTAGAGGAAATGAGTTTGTTTGGTATGACGACAGATGTACAGCATGCGCTTCATGCGCTAAGTATTGCCCTCTTGGAATTATAGAAATTGTTACACATGCCAGTGGAGAGAATCTTCAGGCTGGAGAAAATTATGCTATAGATAAATTTGATATTGATACAGGAAGATGTATGTTTTGTGGACTATGTGTAGAAGCTTGCCCGTATGATGCTTTGCATATGGGAACTGATTTTGAAAGAGGAAATTATCACAGATCAAATCTGGTTTTAGATAAAGAAACTCTTATTTCGCAGGTTAAAAATCCTAGTAGTTGGTTTAGACCACAGTTTGAGGAAAAAGAATATAATCCATGGGATTCTGAGATTTCAGATTACAAAGAAGCAGGTAGGCATGAGAAACCTAGTAATGAAAAAATTAAACAAAATTGGGTAAATAAGAGGAAATTTAATGGATAATTCTTTGTTAGATATTTTTATTATTTTTGTATCAATAATTGGAATAGCAAGCGCAATTTATGTTGTAGCTCAAACTAATGTTTTTAGAGCAGCTATTGCTCTAGCTTTATCATTTATGACTGTTGCGGTGGTATTTTTTGCCATAAATGCAGAATTTTTAGGTGCCGTACAGATTTTAGTATACATTGGAGCAGTATCAGTATTAATGGCATTTTCTGTTTTGCTTGTAAAGGATTTACAAACAGCATCTTCTTCAACAATGGGAGTAAAATATATTCTTTCTTCTTTAACTTCTTTGTTGATTTTTATAGTTTTAGTTTTTGTAATTGTTGGTACAGATTGGGAAAAAACTCATGAAATTTCAGATCCAATTATTAATGAAATTTTATTTGATAAATATGCAATTGATAAAGAAAAGGGAATTATTACGACAGTTTCTCCAGAAACTAATATTTCTGAAGTTCGGGATGGTTTAATTAATGATTCTATAATCCCTATAGGCTCAATGTTATCTACTAAGTATTTTATATCTCTACAAATTATAGGGCTAATAATTGTAGCTTGCGTTATAGGTTCAATTGCTGTGACAAAAAATACAATTGAAAATGATGAAGAAGGAGATATTGAAGCAATATGACCTTAGAAATTATATTAATTTTTTCATCAGCTCTTTTTTCTATAGGGATTTTTGGATTACTTACAAGAAAAAATATTGTCATTACATTGATGTCTTTAGAATTGATTTTCAATTCAGTAGTTTTGTCTGTAGTCGCATTTAATCGATATAGCATGAGCTCTATGGCTTTCAACGAGATTAATGTAGATAATTTTTTTGGAGTTTTATCAGGAAACATACTTGGTATTTTTATAATTTGTGTAGCTGCAGGTGAAACTGCATTGGCTCTTGCAATGGTTTTGGCTTTAGGTAAATTTAAGTCCACAGTAGAACTTAGTGACTTATCAGAAATGAAGAATTAATTATGTGGATTGATTATAAAAAAGTTAATAATCTAAGTATTGCTGAAACTTATAAAAATTTGCTAGAAGCAGAAGGATTGCCAACAAGGATAATTCCTGAAGATGGATTATTAAATTGGTCAGAACTATCAAAATTTAGAATATTAGTCCCTAAGGGTCGAGAACATGTGGCTGATGAAATAATAAGAAAAGTATAAGGAGATACTTTGATTGAAACTTTAGCATTAATTATATTAGGATTACCTTTTTTTGTATTTGTAACAAATGCTTTGTTTATTAGGTATAAACTTGGATCTACAAGTGGAACTTCTGGATTATTAAATGTTTCAGGTATGGGTATTTGTTTAGTCTTATCAATTTTTGTTATTTTCAACCTAGATCATTCTGAAAACAAATATGTTTTTTCATGGATATCTATTAATAATATTTCACTAGATTTTTCAGTAATGGTAGATCCTCTAACAGCAATAATGTTAGTTGTGGTTTCTGGTATTTCATTCCTAGTACAAATTTATTCAATTGGATATATGCATGGAGATAAAAGTTATACAAGATATTTTGCATATATGGCTCTTTTTACAGGCTCAATGCTTGGATTAGTTATATCAAGAAATATACTTCAATTATTTATTTTTTGGGAGTTAGTAGGAGTTTCATCTTATCTTCTAATTGGATTTTGGCATGAAAGAAGTTCTGCAGCTGCAGCAGCAAAAAAAGCTTTTATTATGACTCGATTAGGTGATTTTGGTTTTTTATTTTCAATTATTTATTTATTCAATATAGATTCCTCATATCTTCAAATCCCTGTTTTATATGAAGCAATATTGGATGAAAAAATATCATCTAGTGTAGCAACTATATTAGCAGTTGGTTTTTTAATAGGTGGGATTGGTAAATCTGCTCAATTCCCACTTCATAATTGGCTTCCTGATGCTATGGAAGGCCCTACCTCTGTTTCAGCACTTATTCATTCGGCCACTATGGTTACGGCAGGAGTCTTCTTGGTGGCAAGATTATTTCCATTATTCCAAATTTCAGAAATAATGCCGTTAATAGCTATCGTAGGTTGTTTGACCTCATTTATATCTGCAACTATGGCACTTTCTACTACTGATATCAAAAGAGTTCTTGCATATTCGACTATTTCCCAATTAGGTTATATGTTTATGGCCCTTGGATTAGGTGCTTATACTGCAGCTATTTTCCATCTATTTACTCATGCATTTTTCAAAGCTGGATTATTTTTAAGTTCANGTTCAGGTTCGGNTCATTCATNCNAGTGGAACTTTTAATATGAAATATATGGGTGGTTTGAAACATACTATGAAATATACATATTATTCCATGTTAATTTGCTCTTTATCTTTAGCAGGATTGTTTCCATTGTCAGGTTTTTGGTCAAAAGATGAGATAATTTTGTCTGCATATAGTTATGGTGGATTTTTGGGAAATATTTGCCTTATAGTAGGTCTTGTTGTGGCATTTCTTACTGCATTTTATATGTTTAGAGCAGTAACTCTAACATTCTTAGGAGAATTTAGAGGTGGAGGTGATAAAGAATTGGAAGATCTTAAAAAGAAAAACTTACCTGTCCCTCCTACAATTGAACATGTACATTTGGGAGAGTCCCCTAAAAATATGGTTTATCCTATAGTATTCCTATCTTTCTTCGCAATTTTTATAGGTTATTTAGTGAATCCTGTTTTTTCTAAACTGATTTTTATAGATAAGCATTTATTTGGTGTTTTTCTAGAAAAAAGTCTAGAGATATTTCATTTTCATGGGTCACACTCTTTTGATTTTTCCATAGCTTTAATTTCTTCTTTTATATCTCTTTTAGGAATTTTATTTGGAATTAACATATATAAAAATAAAATTGAGTTGAAAAAAAATAAATTTTTCAAATCTATAAATTCTCTATTAGATAAAAAATACTTTATGGATTATCTATATGAGAAAGTTATAACGGAAAATATTTTTTATGAGATAATTTGTTCAGGTGGAGAATGGCTAGACAAAAATATTTTTGATGGAGTCAATGTNCACCTTTCAAAGCTTACTGGTCGATTAAGCTTTAAGTCATTANGTTTACAAGATGGTCAAATTCATACATATAGCTTAGCTATGATTATGTTTGCTACAGTGGCTATCTTTATTATGGTTTTGNTAGGTTGATAAATGATTAATTATTTAGTTACGGTAACAGTTTTTTTTCCAGCTTTGACAGCAATCTTTTTGTTACTACTTAAAGGTAGGGATAAAATTGTATTTACTTCTATTTTTTCTTCAATCATTACATTTGTTTTTTCATTATTATTATTTTTATCCTATGATAAGAGTTTAGGTGGAATTCAGTTTGTGGATCATTTTAAGTGGATTGATTCCTTCAATATAAAATCCTCATATTTAGTTGGAGTTGATGGTTTTTCAGCACCCTTAGTTTTATTGACAGGACTATTATCTTTGGTTGCATGTATGGCTTCTTGGAGAATTGAAAAAAGAGTCAAAGAATATTTTATTTGGATACTTCTTTTAGAAACCAGTGTATTAGGAGTTTTTACATCTCTAGATTTATTACTGTTTTTTGTATTTTTTGAATTTGAACTTATTCCAATGTATATGTTAATTAGTATTTGGGGTTCAGGCAGAAAAGAATATTCTGCGACTAAATTTGTTATATTTACTCTAGCTGGAGGAGCCTTTATGCTTATTGCGATTTTGGCACTTTTTAGTAGTGCATCGGTTTCAAATCTTTCAATGGTTTCAATTCCTGAGCTTGGAATAATGGGAATTCCTGATTTGATTGCTGGACAAAAATTAGTAATTCCTGCTTCAATTATTTTTATTTTCTTTTTTATTGCGTTTGCTGTAAAGCTTCCATTATGGCCTCTTCATAATTGGCTTCCTGATGCTCATACAGATGCTCCTACAGCAGTATCAATCATGCTTGCAGGGGTTTTGTTGAAAATGGCAGGCTATGGTTTATTTAGAATAAATTTAGGATTTTTTCAAGAAACTTTAGGTTTTCAAATCTTTGACTACACGAACCTTTTAGCTCTTTTAGGAACTATTTCAATAATATATGGAGCGATAGTAACCCTTAGACAAACAGACTTAAAGAGACTAATTGCTTACTCTTCAATAAGTCATATGGGATATGTCTTACTTGGTTTTTCTGCAATGACTAGCANCCAAAACTTTTCTTATTACTCATTAAATGGATCAGCTATGCAAATGTTTACTCATGGAACAATTACTGGATTATCTTTTTTAACTGTTGGCCTGATTTATGATCGTACCCATACAAGAGATATTAATAAATTAGGAGCATTAACAAGAAAAATGCCGATGGTTGCTTTATTCTTTATGATATCTGGATTGGCATCACTAGGATTACCAGGNTTTTCTGGTTTTGTATCAGAAATAATGATATTTCTAGGAACNTATAAAATTTTTCCTGTATATACTATAATTTCAGCATTTGGTGTTGTTCTGGCAGCTGGATATATATTATGGATGACTCAGAGAGCATTATTTGGTGACAACAAATTAAAAGCAAATGATAAAACTTATGAATTTAATTCTTTAAAAGATGCTAATTTATTTGATCTGCTTCCAGCATTTATTATAACTATTCCAATACTTTTGATTGGTATTTGGCCAAATATTTTTATAGATTTTTTTGATCTTGGAATAAAGGAGATGATTAAATAATGTTTTATAGTGATCTGACATATATTTTATCTCCTATNATTTTAGTTTTTACAGCCCTCTTTGTTTTAATCATAGATTTTTTCACTACTAGAAAAATAATTATTTTGATATCGGCTTTGGTAGGACTATTATTATCAGTTCTGATTTTACTTTTACAATTTATTAATTTTGAAACTAATCAGTCTGTTTTTTTTGATACTATTATTTTTGATAAATTTTATTTATTTTCTGCCATAACTTTGGTTTTAATAACTTTTGCTATTTTACTTGCATTTTATGACTATATTGTAAACCAAATATCTTTTAGATCAGAATTTATAAGTCTGATTTTATTATCTTTGGTAGGTTCTTTANTTGTAATTATGGCAATTGATTTTATTACTATATATTTATCTTTGGAATTATCATCTTTACCAATCATTGCTCTAATTGCTTTTGGAAGAGGAAAATTTAGTCTTGAAGCGGCATTTAAATACTTGATTTTAGCTTCTTTTTCTACGGGTATTTTTCTTACAGGAGTTGTGTATATATATGGNGTATCTGGAAGCTTGAATTTACATGATTTAAATATAAATGCAATGAATCCTGCTATTATTCTTGGGCTAGTTTTTTTATTTATTGGATTAGCATTTAAACTTTCAATTGCACCATGGCATATGTGGACCCCTGACACATATCAAGGTTCTCCGATGCCAATAGTTACTTATTTATCAACTGGATCTAAAGTTGCTGGATTTGCTTTGTCTATTAGAATCTTTTCTGAGGTGTTTTCCAATAATATTTCATTTACAAATTTGATTGTATTTCTATCTATAATTTCTTTTGCTTCCATGACAGTTGGTAATCTTGGAGCAATTTTGCAGAAAGATTTAAAGAGANTATTCGCTTATTCTACGGTTGCTCATGCAGGTTATATGTTAGTAGGTCTAATAGCATTAATATCTACTAAATCTTCTGCATCTACTACTCTGTTTTATGTNGTAGGGTATGCNATTACTAATCTATCTGTTTTCTTGTCATTACAACATATGATGAATCTTTCTAAATCTACATCAATAGATAGTATTAAAGGATTGTTCAAGTCTCATCCCTACGTTTCAGTGATTTTTGCATCTGGAATTCTTAGTCTTCTTGGAATTCCTGCGACTGTGGGATTTATGGGAAAAGTATTGGTTTTTTCTTCTGCTGTAAATAACGGATTAGTTCTATTAGCTATTGCTGGAGTTATTAACTCTTTTGTATCAGCATATTATTANTTAGGACTGTTAAGAAATATTTTCGTATCTTCGGAAAAATTTGAACAAAATGGAAATAGCAACAATATTTATATTTTAGTAGCATCTATATCATCAATGCTAGTTTTAGTTTTGGGAATTTACCCAGATCTNATATTATCTACTATAGATAATGTGATTTCTGGATTATAAAAAAAGGTAATTTATTTGTTATATAAAAAAATATGTACAGTTGTTAACCCCGAATCATCTCAAGCTAAAGATCTGTCTAAAATTTTGGCTACAAAGTATTCTGACCTTTCCTGGCAGATTATAGAGGATTTTGATTTTTCAGATATAAATCCAATGGATTTAGTAATTGCAATTGGAGGAGANGGAACCCTTTTAAGAGCTGTTTCATTGTCCTTACAATATGATGTCCCTGTTTTGGGCATCAATATGGGAACAGTGGGATTCATGACGGAAATAGAAGGNGAAAATGCAATAGAAGAACTTGATTTTTACTTTAATCAAAAAGTAAGAACTGAAGTTCGTTCTTTGTTAGAAGTTGAACTTAATTTTGATAATAAGCCAAAAGTTTACAAAGCATTAAATGATATTGTAATTGCGAGAGGCTCCTCAGTATCAATGGTTGAAACTATTACGGAAATTGATGGTATTCATTTAGCAACCTACAGAGGAGATGGAATTGTTGTTTCTACTGCAACAGGTTCGACCGGATACTCTTTGGCTCTAGGAGGACCTGTTATAGATCCAAAATCAAATGATTTTTATATTAAGCCTATTGCAACTCATATGAGCCAATTTGGAGGAGTGATTGTNAATTCTCAATCCATTTGTCAAATAACTATTTCTTCAAGAAAAGATGCCCAAATAAGCATAGATGGATTTATTGAACATAAAATATCCGANGGAGATAAAATTTCTCTGAAAATTTCAGAAACTAATGCAAAATTCTTAAGAAAAAACCCTTCNAACCACTACTGGTCAACTATTACAGAAAAATTGGGAATTAGAAAAGGTAAATTTCAATAAATAATGAAAAATTATGATAGAACAGAAATGATTTTTCAATCAGATTCAATTCATATTCGAAGAGATGAGTACAAAACGTCTAATAAAGTTATCATTAATAAAGATTTTGTTGATCATCCTGGCTCAGTACTCATAATAGGAGTAAGGAGAGAAAAAATTCTATTTGTAAATCAATGGAGGCAACCCGTAAGGAGGAATACTATTGAACTTCCATGCGGAACTTTGAATTCAGGTGAAGAAACATTAGTTGCCGCTGATCGTGAGTTTAGAGAAGAAACAGGATATGCTGCAAAAAAATATGAATCTATAGGCAGATTCTTTGTGGCTCCTGGATATAGCTCGGAAATTACTGAGTATTTTATAGCTCAAGATTTATATGAATCACCTTTAACTCCAGATATAGATGAAGATATAAAATTGGAGGAATTTACCTTGAAAGAGGCATTTAATTTAATTAAAAGTAACAAAATTATTGATCAGGGCACTATAAGTGCTCTAAATATTTACAAATCNATAATATAATTTTTTTTAGGAGGGAAATGAATGTACGATCATGATTTACTTATAGTTGGAGCAGGATTAGCTGGTTTAAGATGTGCTGTAGAAGCACAAAAGCTAGGNTTGAAAGTAGCTGTAATTACAAAAGTACATCCTGTTAGAAGTCATTCAAACGCTGCTCAAGGTGGAATTAATGCACCTCTTACTGATAGAGGAGATGATTGGAAAGGGCATGCATTAGACACAATTAAGGGTAGTGATTATTTAGCAGATCAGGATGCAGTTGAAATAATGAGCCAAGAAGCAGGAGAAGCTGTTCTTGAGCTTGAGAGAATGGGTGTAATTTTTTCTAGAGGAGATGATGGTAAGCTTGGTACAAGAAGATTTGGTGGTCAAAAAGTAGCTAGAACATTCTTTGTTGGAGCTATCACTGGATCAGCATTGTTGCATGTTTTATATGAACAATCTCTGAAGATGGGCTTACAGGTTTATGAAGAGTGGTTTGTTACTTCTCTTATAAAGCANGAAGGAGCTGTAAGAGGTGTTGTTGCATTAGATCTTAAAACAGGAGAATTAGAATCAATCACAGCTAAGTCTGTAGTTATAGCTGCAGGNGGTGCAGGAAGAGTTTTTGAACCTTCTACCAATGCTTTGATTTGTACAGGAGATGGACTTTCGTTAGCTTGGAATAATGGAGCTGGATTAATGGATATGGAAATGATCCAATATCATCCAACTACTTTGGCTCGAACAGGNATTTTATTATCTGAAGCTGCTAGAGGAGAAGGGGCATACTTATTAAATTCTGAAGGAGATAGATTTATGAAAAAATATGCTCCTGATTATATGGAATTAGCTTCAAGAGATGTTGTTTCTAGATCTGAACAAACAGAGATTAATGAAGGAAGAGGAGTAGACGGTAATGTTCTTCTTGATTTAAGGCATTTAGGAAAAGAATTTATTGAAACTAGACTTGGATATTTGCAAGAAGTTTCAGTTGAATTTCTTGGCATAGATATGGCTGAACAACCTGTNCCNATTAGACCTGGTATGCATTATATAATGGGTGGTATTAAAACAGATGTCGATGGAGAAACAGGTGTTCCTGGTCTCTATGCTGCAGGGGAATGTGCAAACGTTAGTGTTCATGGGGCAAACAGACTAGGCGCAAACTCTCTTCTAGATACCGTTGTTTTTGGTAGAAGATCTGCTGAAAAAGCTTCTGATTATGTAAAATCAGTTCCAAATACAATTATTCCTACAGAGGAATATGTTAAGCGTGACCTTGAATTAATAAAAAATATAATGGATGCAGATGGAAAGTATCGAGTGTCTGAAGTAAGAAATAAAATGGCTACTGCAATGACAAAAGGTATTGGTGTATTTAGAGATCAAGAATCTATGGAGTATGCGAAAAAAATAGTAGATCAAACCAAAATAGACTACAGAGACTCAATTAGGATTGAAAATAAAGGAAAAGTCTACAATACAGACCTATTATTTGCACTTGAATTAGGAAATATGATTGATTGTGCAGAATCAATAGTTCATGGTGCTCTGACTAGAAAAGAAAGCAGAGGAGCTCACTTCAGAACTGATATTCCAGGAAGAAATGACGAAGAATGGTTGAAGCATACTTTAATNTACAAAAGTTTGGAAGGGGAAATCAGTATTGAAACTCCAGATGTGACAATAACTGAATGGGAACCTATAGAAAGAGTTTATTAGAAAATATGAAAGTAAGTATTGACGTAAAAAGATTTGACCCTGAGAAACTAAATGAAAATAATTGGGTGCAAAATTATAAAATGGATATCCATCCTTCCTCGACTGTTCTAGATGCTTTGATTCATATAAGAGAAGAAATTGATGGAACTTTGGGATTAAGATGTGCTTGTAGAGCATCTATTTGTGGGTCTTGTGGAATGAGAGTTGATGGAAAAGCAAAATTGGTATGTAAAACAAGAATTGAAGAACTTGTTGATGAAGGTGAGACCTTATTGGTTGAGCCAATGGGAAATCAACCTGTGATAAAAGATCTTATTGTTGATATAAGTGCTTTTTTCGCTAAAATGACACAAATTAGCCCATTTCTTCAACCAGACGAATTACCTGAACAAGGTGAATTCATTGCTTCAAATGATTCTATGGAAAAATTGTTAACTGAAATGAATTGCATAATGTGTGGTCTATGCGTATCTGATTGTACAATATTAGAAGTTGATAGCACATTCATTGGTCCTGCAGCATTAGCTAAAGCCTCCAGGTTTGTATATGATCCGAGGGATGATCAGACTGAAGAGAGATTAAATTTTTTGAATGATGAGCAAGGAGGCATATGGGATTGTACTCGCTGTATGCAATGTGTTGAAGTATGCCCAAAAGGTGTTTCTCCAATGGATAGAATTATGGATCTAAGAGAAACTGCCATAGAAATAGGTGCTAAGAAAACTCATGGGTATGACCATACAAACTCTTTTGAAAAATCAGTAACAGCTCATGGTAGATTAGATGAAAGTCGTCTTGCTTTTGAATCTGCTGGGATTTTTAATATTCCTAGGTTATTAGATCTGATTCCAGTTGGAATTAGAGCATTGATCAAAGGTAAATTACCTCCAATATTTCCTCATAAAGCTGAAGATAACAAAAANATTAAAGAATTAGCTAAGAAAATAAAGGAGATGGAATAGTGAAGTATGCATTTTATCCTGGATGTGTTGCAAGAGGGGGTACCCCAGAACTTCTATCCTCTTCAATGGCTGTATTGAAAGAATTAAATATTGATATTGAAGAATTAACTAAAGCTGGTTGTACTGGTGCTGGTGTTCTTCAAGAAAAAAATCCTATTTTGGGTGATACCATCAATGTAAGAACATTAGCTATGGCTGAAGAAAAGAATCTAAATATAATGACTCTTTGTTCTACATGCCAAGGCGTATTAAGCCAAGCAAATCATAAAGTTAAGAATGATCCTGAATATTTAGCTAAAATTAACGATTTGATAAAAGAAGAAGGATATGAATACAAAGGCACAACTGATGTAAAACATCTACTTTGGATTCTTGTTGAAGATTATGGATTAGATAATTTGAAATCTCATTTTGTGAAAGAACTTTCANATCTTAAATTTGCACCATTTTATGGATGCTACATGGTAAGNCCATCTGAAGCNTTAGGNTTTGATGAAAGNCCTGAAAGACAAAATTATNTGGAACAAGTTATTGAATCTGTAGGNGCTACNGCNATTGACTTCCCTGGTAAATTTTCTTGTTGTGGATTCCCTGTTTTATTTATCAATCAAAAGAATTCATTNAAAATGGTAAGTAATCAAACAGGATCAGCAAAAGACCTAGGTGCAGATGCAATGGTGACTCCNTGNCCGCTTTGTCACCTCAATCTTGANGGTTATCAAGGAAAGGCNCGAANNAATAATAGAGGAGATAAAGCAGANCTNCCAATAATTCATATGCCNCAAATGATTGCATTNGCAATGGGNNTAGAAACNAANGANATNGGNCTTGGTCGACATATNGTCAATACCAAAGNAATNTTGAATAAAGNCTAAAAGTTGNTNTCTTAGTTCNTAAAAANCAAAGCTTTTTTGCATTGNAAACTTACCTGATCTTTNTTTGAATAGAATTATTCAGNNACTANTTTGCTAGCTATTCTTTTTCATGATNTCNAATANTTCAACNACTGAATCAACAGATTTAGAAAGAGCAGAATGTTCNTCTTTATTTAAGTCAACTTCAATAACTTCTTCTATNCCATTNGCNCCAAGCTTAACNGGNACNCCNGCGTAAACATCATTAAATCCATATTCTCCATNTAGTAATGCNGCACAAGGNAGTATTTGTTGTTTATCTAATAAAATTGCNTCTACCATTTGAACAATNGATGCTGANGGTGCATAAAANGCNGATCCNGTTTTTAGTAAAGCNACAATTTCAGCTCCACCATCTCTAGTTCTTTGAACTATTGATGCTAGTTTGTTTTTCTCAATCATNTCCTCAACAGGTACNCCACCTACATTTGTAGNCCCTATTACAGGCACCATNGTNTCTCCATGGCCACCTAGTACATANGCNTTTACGCTTTCNACTGAAACATTAAGTTCTTCAGCTATAAATGTACTAAATCTTGCAGTATCTAATATACCTGCCATACCAATAACTCTTTTTGAATCAAATCCACTTACGTTATATGCGTGCTGCACCATTGCATCAAGTGGGTTACTAACGACAATAATTATTGCTTCAGGAGAATGTTTTACTACTTCTTCTGTAACTGCACCTACAATTTTCATATTTGTGAGTAATAAATCATCTCTACTCATACCTGGCTTTCTGGCTATCCCTGCAGTTATAACAACAACATCAGAGTTAGAGGTCTCTTCATATCCATTTGAACCTATTATTTTACTATCAGTTCCTAGCACTGGGCCAGATTCTAATATGTCTAATGCTTTACCTTGAGGCATGTCTTCAACAACATCAACTAATACAACATCAGCATATTTTTTTTCAAAAATTCTTTGAGCAGTTGTAGCTCCAACATTACCAGCTCCAATTACAGATACTTTAAATTTCATAGTGATTTCCTTTCAAATTTTTATTTTTATTTTCCCCAAGGGGTTATTGCTTGCTTAAGAGATTTATAACCATCTAAAAACCCAGGTCTTTCTCCTGAATAAACTTCATCAAACTTATTTAGAGCATTGTCTAACCAATCATGCAAATCTTTATTACCAGGGTTTGCATCTATATAAGCATCCCTAATTAATACAAAGTGAATCCTAGGATCATATGGCTGTTTTGTTCCATTTACCCATTCATCACCATCTAATAATCTTAATAACATTGCATCAGCAGAACCTAATGTCTGTTCGTGTATTGGCGGGCCGTCCATTCTATGCATAACAGAAGTCATATCTCTACCATTTCCTGTGGTATAACCCATTTCTTCCCATAATTCATTCGTATTTATATCTTTTCCTAGTTCTTTTGCTACCATCCCTGAGTAACTTCTCAATGGGTCAGATATATCAGCTAATAGATCTGTAAGTCTATCTCCATCTAAATCTGTTGAAAGTACTACTGTATTTTCTTTATTTATCAAATCCCAGATTAATAGACCGTAATTAGTATCAGCAATATGTTGTTCTATTCTTCCAGACCAATTTTCCATACCATCCTTAAAATCTGAAGGAAGCAATTTTATGATTTTTTCTATACTTTCTTTATGCTCCTCATAAGGATCTACAGCATATTTTCTCCCAATTTCGAATTTTGTATCTTTAATTAACCAAGAATGAAGTCCTGCATTTATACCATCTTCCATTGCTTGGGTTGGTTTTGTAGCAACTCTTCCTATTGCTCCACTATCATTGACTAGTTTTAAGAATAGTCTATTTGCATACGCCATTTGAACACCAGGGGTATTCATTTCTGAATGAACAATTCCAGAGTCATCTACAGTAAATTTACTTTTATTTTGAGAATACGGTAAGCAAGGCATACTTCTAACTACTGTGATTGGACCATATGGTCTCACATTACAATAAACTCCAGCTTGAGTTCTTAGGTGTGCATTTCCTGATTTACCCATCACAACTACTTTATTTCCAGATTCATCATTTACATAAGCATCTCCAGCTGTTGACCATTTAATAGAAGTAGCAGGAATGTTTCCAAACCATGCTAAAGCTTCTAGTTTTGAATCATGTCTAAACTGAGACCACATAGGAACAGCGTAAAAAGGTAATCCTAGTATATCTATTGCAGCAATAGTACCTAATAGTGCATATGCATCAGTTAATGAATGCGCAACAGGTTTGATATTTCCATCATGATTTCCGCCTTGCCAAACAACGGCATCAGGGTAACCAGAAGGTTTTAAATCTGCATCTTGGTATAAGTCAGAAATTTCTTCAAATAAATTTCCTCCATCGGATTCAGTTTTAGCTATTTTCAACAAATCTATCATTTTTTATTTCCTTTCAATTTTAAAGAGGTATATTCCCATGTTTTTTTGGAGGATTATCTAGAAATTTTTTGCTGAAAATTTCTAAAGATGTTGCTATTTTGCTTCGTGTTTCAGCTGGATCAATAACGTCGTCAATATAACCTCTTGATGCAGCAAGAAAAGGAGATGAAAATTTTTCTTTATATTCCTCAATTAATTTACTTCGTGTAGCATCGGGATCTTTTGATTCAGAAATTTCTTTTCTTGAAATAACATTTACGGCCCCTTCTGGCCCCATAACTGCTATTTCTGCTGTTGGCCATGCTAGGTTTAAATCTGATCTAAGTTCTTTAGAGTTCATTACGATGTATGCTCCACCATAAGCTTTTCTTAAAATAACTGAAATCTTAGGAACTGTAGCTTCAGCATAAGCGTATATTAGTTTTGCACCATGCCTTATGATTCCTTGATGTTCTTGATTCACTCCAGGCATAAATCCTGGTACATCTACAAAAGTGATTACAGGGATATTATAAGCGTCACAAAACCTTACAAACCTTGCTGCTTTATCTGATGCATTAATATCTAACATACCTGCTAAACTAGCAGGTTGATTCGCTACTATTCCAACACTATTTCCTCTGATTCTTCCAAATCCAACAACTATATTTTGAGCAAAATTTGCATGAACTTCTAGAAAATCATCATTATCAACTATTCTAGTTATTACCTCTTTTACATCATAAGGCTCGGTAGATTTTTCAGGAATAATATTCCTTAACTCTTCACTATTATTACTCTCTGTGAAATCTTTTTTAGAAGCATTTTCAAGATTATTCTGAGGTATAAAGTCTAGAAGCCTTTTAATTCCATTCATACATTCTTCTTCAGAATCATAAACGAAATGTGCAACCCCTGATTTTGATGAGTGCGCTTCTGACCCTCCAAGATCTTGGTGACTAATTTCCTCTCCAGTAACAGATTTGACAACATCTGGACCTGTTATGTACATTTGGCCTATATCTTTTACCATAAAAATAAAATCTGTTATTGCAGGTGAGTATACAGCTCCTCCTGCTGATGGGCCAACTATAACACTTATTTGAGGGACTACACCTGAATATAAAGTATTTCTAACAAATACTTCTCCATATCCTGCTAGCGAATCAACCCCTTCTTGTATCCTAGCTCCACCTGAATCATTGAATCCAATAATTGGAGCTCCATTTTTTGAAGCTAGGTCCATTACTTTTGCAATTTTTTTCCCAGCTACTAAAGATAATGATCCTCCCAAAACTGTAAAATCTTGAGCGTATGAAAATGTTGGTTTCCCATTTACTAATCCATAACCTGTAACAACTGAATCGCCATCATAAACATTTTTATCTAATCCTAAATCTTTGGATTGATGTTGAACAAAAATATCTAATTCTTCATACTTACCATCGTCAAAAAAAAGAGATAACCTTTCTCGAGCTGTAAGCTTCCCTTTATTTTTTTGAGATTCAATTCTTTTTTCTCCGCCACCTTTTAATGCTTTGGATCTTTTTTCACTTAGATCTTTAAGTAGATCTTTCTTGTTACTATTTTCTGACAAATATCTATCCTAAATCTTATTTTCACATCTTTTATCAGACTTAATAATAAATATGAAATATAATATTTCATAGGTAAAAATGGCATTATATGAATCAATCTATGAATAATTTTTCTCTAAATAATGAATCTTGTCTCATTATGAGCATAATAAATGCTACAAATGATTCTTTTTCAGGAGACGGAATATACTCAAAATCAAAGTTTGATTTGAATAAAGAATTAGACTCAATGGTATCAAATGGGGTTGATATAGTTGACGTTGGAGGAGAGTCAACAAGGCCTAAAAAGGTTTATAAGGATGTAGTAGAAATTTCTGAAAATGAAGAATTGGATCGAGTTATTCCATTAATTGAAAAAATTAAAAGAAATTTTGACATTTTTATATCAATAGATTCAAAAAAACCAAATGTTTTAGATGAGGCAATAAATGCTGGTGCAGTAATTGCTAATGATATCTCAATGTTGGATGATGAAAATATTTTACAGGTTATAAATAAGCATCAGGTACATTATGTATTAGGACATTTTAGACAAAATATACCTCATCAAAATATAATACCTGAGGTTTTATCTGATCTTTCAGGGAAAATAGATATTTTAACTGAAAGTGGATTTGATAGAAATAAAATAATATTAGATCCCGGTATTGGATTTGGGAAAAAATTTGAACAATCAAAAGATATTTTTGCTAATATTGAAATCTTAAAAAGATCATTTAATTTACCTATTATGATAGGAACATCAAGAAAATCTTTTATAGGAGAATATACTCAAAAAGAAATTGATAATAGAATTTTTGGTACAGCATCAACTATTGCATTTGCTGTTTTAAATGGTGCTAATATACTAAGAGTCCATGATTATAAAGAAATGATTGATGTGAAAAAAATGACCCAAGTACTTAAATATTCTAGATATAAATCATGAAAGATTCAAAAGTTTTTTTATCATTGGGGTCTAACCTAGGAGATAGAAAAAAAAATTTATTAAGATGTATTGAATATTTAAGAAGTATTTCAAAAATAAAAAAAATTTCTTCAATATATGAAACTAAGCCTTTCAAGGTAGAAATCAAACAAGATGATTTCTTAAATCTAGTTGTTGAAATTGTTTACAAAAATTCTCCATATGATCTTTTAGAAAATATTTCTATAATAGAAAAAAAATTAGGTAGAGTTAGATCAGAAAAAAAGAATGAACCAAGAGAAATAGATATAGATATTATATTTTTTGATGATTTGGTATTGGATGAAAAAAAATTAATCCTTCCTCATCCTAGATTTTCAGAAAGATTGTTTGTTCTTGATCCATTAAATGAAATTGCATCAGAGTTTAAAGATCCTTTGACTAAAAAAAGAATTAAAGATTTATTAATAGACGCTCAAAATAGTAGCAATTAAATAAATACCCATAGATAGAAAAATGGAAGGGTTTATTTTATAATCCTTTATGCTATTTTTATTACTCCAAGTTATAAGAAGAACCAAAAATGTTAGAAAAACTTTTATCAATAAAAGAATTGCTTTTGTAGAAGAATAATCTCCGTAAGTAAGCCTATCAAATGCA
>PASM01000019.1 GCA_002711965.1 Chloroflexota bacterium
ATATTTTTATGGGCTGGGAAATAGTTAAATGTTAATAACCGCCGGAGGGCCTGAGCATTTCTTCCATGAAAAACTACCTGAGCTAAATAATTTCTTTTTGCTCAAATTTTTTTATATCTTCTTCTGAATAACCTATTTCCTTAAGAATCCCATGATTATCTGCTCCTAGTTTCGGAGCTTTGCCTATAATAGCTGGAGTTTCTGAAAATTTCCAAGGAGTCCCATGTACTTTCAATGTTTTGTTTATTTCTGGATAATAAACATCTGTAACATAATTATTTGCAATAATATCTGGATCGTTTGACGCTTCAATCATGCTATTTACGGGTGCAGCAATCCTTCTTTCGTTTCTCATTTTTTCAATCCAGTAATCTCTTTTATTGGTTGAAAAAAGCTCTGATAATGCACTAATGATTTTGTCTTTTTTTTCATCTGATTCAAAAGCCAATCCAAGATCCTCTAAATTTTTAGATTTTAGAGTTTCATAAAATCCTAATAATTCTAGGGTGGGCTTCCAATGATCTGGTTCTAGTTGGAATGCAAAAGGCTTTCCTTCACTATCATTGAAACAAGCTGCTATACCAGCTCTCTCTCTTGTACCATTTATTCTTATTCCTGTGATTGGAGGTGTATCTCTCCACATTGCTGTAGTCATTGTCCATCCCATTAACCTAAATGCACTTCCAATAAGTGAAGTTTCAACTTTTTGTCCTTGCCCAGTATTTTTTGCATGCAAAACAGCAGCAAGCACACCGCTTAATGTTAGTAGTCCGCATGTTTCATCAGCCACAGATGCAATCCCTGTTCTTCTTTGTTGGCCAGGAACAGCAAATGCTTCTGTTACACCGCCAATTGCTTGTCCAATTGCATCGGTTCCAGGTAAGTTAGTGCTTGGGCCACTTGGCCCATAAGCAGATACAGATGCATATACTAATGCTGGATTTAATTTTTTCAATGTCTCGTATCCAAAGCCATTTCGTTCTGCAGCCCCTGGAGCAAAATTTTGCCCAAAAACATCTGCAGTCTTAATTAGTTTGTATAAAATTTCTTTACCTTCATCACTCTTTAGATTAAGAGTGATGCTTTTTACTCCTCTATTATTAGTTTCAAAAAATGAGCTAACTTCACCAATAACTTCACCGGCCTTTCTCCCTCCATCTCCTTTTTTAGGGAGCTCAATTTTTATAATTTCTGCACCCATGTCTGCCATAAGCATATAAGGAACAGTACCAGCTTGAGCTGTGGAACAAGTTACTGCTCTTATTCCTGATAGTGGTCCATTTTTCATTTTTTATAACCTCTCTTTATTTTTCTTCTAATTTCGGGGAATTATATCTGTCTTCAGGGTTATCCCATCCAATAAAATTTGGCTTCCTTTTTTCAGCAAAAGCTCTTCTTGATTCCATTCTGTCATCCAGATGACCATGAGCATGTAATTTTTCAGCTAATTCTTGATAATTTTGTCCTATTTTGGGTGCCATTTGTCTCATCATATAAATAGTGTTAACTCTAGCAGCAGGAGGCAAAGAAAGAATGTGCTCAGCCATTTCTATAGAAGTAGGTAATAACTCTTTTTGTTCTACTAATCTGTTAATAAAACCTACTTGATACAACCTCTCAGCTGTAAATCTAAAACCTAATGCCATCTCTGTAGCAACAGGATGAGGTAAATTTGCATAATGACCATGGTTATAGCCACCTAACATCCATCTTTTAGCTTCAGACATTTCAAAAATAGCTTCCTTAACAGCAACTCTTAAATCTGTTCTTTCAACAAGCATAAATCCTCCTCCCATAGCGTACCCATTAATAGCTCCAATTACAGGTTTATCTAAATCCCCGGACATAAAAGGATTTTCAATTTTTTCTCCTTTACCAGGAGAATCAGATAATTTTCCTTCTTCAAGAGATTCTTTCATATCTTCTCCTGCACAAAACCCTCTGCCTTCCCCAGTAAGTATCGCAACTTCTAAATTTTTGTCATTATTGAATTTATTGAAAGAGTCTGCCATACCTTCTCTTATTACTGTACTTAGAGCATTTAATCTTTCAGGTCTATTTAGTTTTATGATCATTATTTGATCTTGAATATCCGTTTCTACATAAGCCATAAATTTCTCCAAATACTATTTTATGGATTATTATAACTGACAAAATTAAACTATAAAGACACAAATCAACAGTTCATTGTATTATAAATTCATGGAAGAATTTGATCTCTTAATTATTGGAGGCGGAATTAATGGAAGTGGCGTTGCTAGAGATGCTGCAGGTAGAGGATTACGTGTATTGCTTTGTGAAAAAGATGATCTAGCTCAGGCAACCTCTTCTTCATCTACAAAATTAATNCATGGAGGATTGAGATATCTAGAAAATTTTGATTTTAAGCTTGTTCGAGAATCTTTAGTAGAAAGAGAAACACTGTTGAAATCAATGCCTCATATAATTTGGCCTCTACGATTTGTGTTACCACACCATTCAGGATTAAGGCCTTATTGGTTAATTAGATTAGGGTTGCTTTTTTATGATTATTTAGGATCTAGAAAAATACTTAAGNGGACTAAAGCAATAAATTTATTACANCATAAAAGTGGAGATGCTCTTAAAAACGTATTTACAAAAGGNTTTGAATACTCAGACTGTTGGGTTGATGATTCAAGAATGGTTGTACTAAATGCTAGAGATGCAAAAAGATTAGGAGCCAAGATTTACACAAGAACATCTTTTAAAAGNGCAGAAAGAGAAGATGATTTTTGGAATATTAGGCTTTTAAATGAGAGGTCAAAAGAAANTATTCAAGTAAAAACTAAAGCTATTATAAACTGCGCTGGACCATGGGTGCAAAATATTATTGAAAACAGCTTTAATAATGTCGCAAAAAGTTCTCTTAGGTTAATAAGAGGAAGTCATATAGTTACAAAAAATTTATTTGAGAATAAATATAATTACATATTCCAAAATTCAGATGGAAGAGTGATATTTGTTATACCTTATGAGGAAGATTTTACACTAATAGGGACAACGGATGTAGAGCATACAAATTTGGATGAAATATTTTGTACAGAAGAAGANAAAGAATACTTGATAAATGCAATCAATAATTATTTTAACTTTAANGCTGATAAGAAAGATATTGTTTGGTCTTTTTCAGGAGTTAGGCCTTTATTTGATGATCAAAAAGCATCACCTCAAAAGATTACTAGAGACTATGTTATTAAGACTATCGACAAAGAATCTAAACTTCCTCTTGTAAATGTTTTTGGCGGAAAAATTACAACATATAGAAAGCTATCTGAAAAAGTTTTAAACGAATTGAAGCCTTATATGAAAATAAAAAATAAATGGACTAAATATTCAAAGTTACCTGGCGGAGATTTTGAATTAGAAAAGTTTAATCAATTAGTAAAAGAAATTTCTTTAAAATATAAATTTTTAGATCAAAAGTGGGCATATAGACTTATTAGATCTTATGGAAATGAAGCTAAAAATATTCTTGGTAAATCTGAGACATTGTCAGACTTAGGAGAAAATTTTGGATGGAATTTGACTGAGAAAGAAGTTATTTGGCTAATAGAAAATGAATGGGCTGAAACAACAGATGATATTTTGTGGAGAAGGTCAAAAATTGGACTTCGCTTAGATAAGAATCAGATAAATAAGCTAGAAATATTCTTAAAAAAGAAAAAGCTTTAAAAAAAACATTAAATTTTAAATAAAAAAAACCCACCTCCAGAGTCCTACCTGAGCAATCAACTAGAGCTTCCAATGAAGCGGGTTTTTTATCCTTCGTTTCATAGTTCCAACAGAATCAGCTTACGCTGATAAGATTCTCAGTGTTTCCACTTACTAATCCTTGGTTCGCTTTTTACAGCTTTCCTCTGCCTTCTCTCCACTTAGGATAACTATATATTACAATACTTTTTTTTAAATGCAACCCCTGATTTCCCAGAATTTTAAAATNCATNTATTTTGAGTTTAGANCTATGTTTTTTTTAAATTATTTTTTTATTTCCCAGACACAAAATAGTCATGATTTTTTGTAAATCTTTACAATGCAAAAATAACAGAGTAATTTAAATTCTAAATATGAAAAAAACAAATAATAATTTAATATTGGTAGGTTGTGGCAAAAGAGGCTCTGGTCATATAAGATCTATGGAAAAATTTAACAGANAACCCGATATATTTTGTGATTTCAATCCGCAATCTTTAGAAATAATTCAAAATAAATATAGATCATCTAATTACTATTTAGGCTTAGACTCTTTNAAAAAATCAATAAATCCTTCTTTTNAAAACTATGCAATAGTTGCAGTAGATGCAAAAAACAATTACATNGTAGCAAAAAGTTTGCTTGAATCGGGTATAAATATCCTTATGGAAAAACCGCCTGGTTTATCAATGAGAGAAGTTNAAAATCTAATTGATATTTCAAAAAAAAATGATTTAGATTGTTTTATAGGTTTTGATAGAAGATTTAATCCTTATGTAGCTAAATCTATAGAAATACTTAGTGAATATGGCAAAACATTTAATATACAAGCAGAATTCAATAAAGATATTAATGAATGGATAGGGCATCGCGCATTTGATGATAATTTGCTAGACAAAATGGTGTTAGAGTCTCCNATTCATTCAATTGATCTGATCAATTATTTGAGTAAATCTAATATCAGAAATATAAATGGGTATTCGAGCAGAATAGGATCAAAGTATAGAACTTCATTTAGTGCACTAATAGAGTATGAAAATGGAATAACTGGATCTATCAATTCATCTTATATAAGCTCAGGAAGAATGGAAAGATATTCTATTCATGCTGAAAAATGCTCAATTTATCTTGATGGGATAAATTCAGGCAAAGTCTTTTATAATTCAAAAATTTTTGATCTAGAAGTTGAAAGTTTTTCAAGTACAGAATTACAAATGAAAAACTTCTTGGAATATGTTTACGAAGGACGTAAATTTAAAGGTGCAAAGATAGAAGAAGCTTTGAATATATTTAAGATTACAGAAAAAATGATTGAAAATACTTTGACTTAGATTAGAATAGATTAGTATTCAAAACAGATTAAAGAAGAGGATAATATGCTTGAGAGATTTCATGTCCCAGATGACATTGCAGTAAAAGTTAACCATAAAGAAATTTTTGAAGTTGTCGAAAATATCTTTCTAAAAATGGGTATGTCAAAAGAAGATGCCAAAGTTTCTGCAGATGTTTTGATTTATGCAGATGTTAGAGGTATTGAGTCTCATGGAGTTTCTAACATGCTAAGGCGTTATGTAGATGCTTTTGCTGAAAAAGATATAAATCCTACCCCTAAGCCAAAGATAATTAGAGGAAANGGTGCAGTTGCTACATTAGATTCTGATGCAGGCCATGGATTAGTTGTAGGGCCTTATGCTATGAATATGGCAATTGAAAAGGCAAAAGATTATGGTATTGGGTCTATAACTGTTATAAATGGTAGGCATTTTGGAGCTTGTGCATATCATGCAGAGATGGCTTTAAAGCATAACATGATAGGAATAGCTATGACTACTGGGGGATTAATGGTTGCTCCAGTAAATGGAGCAGAAGCAAAAGTTGGATTAAATCCTATTGGAGTTGCGGTTCCTACAAAAGATGAACCACCTTTTATTTTTGATGCTTCAATGTCATCTGTTGCAGGAAATAAAATAGCTCTAGCTCAAAGAATCGGAGTTAAGGTTATGCCTGGATGGATTGCAAAAGCTGACGGAACTCCAATTATGGAAGAAACNGAAGTTCCTGACGAATATCTAATGCTTCCAGCTGGAGGAACAAGAGAAATAGGATCTCATAAAGGATTTTCTCTGGCTATGTTAGTTGAAATTTTAGCAGGAGTTCTAGGTGGATCCGGTGCAGGCAACTTTAGAAGATCACAAGCTGCTCACCATTTCATAGCCTACGATATTGATGCTTTTACTGATGTAGATAAATTTAAATCTGATATGGATGAATATATGAAATCAATAAAAGAAACAAAACCTGCCCCAGGTGTAGATAGAGTTGTTTACGCAGGATTACCTGAATATGAAGAAAAGATAGAAAGAGAAGACCATGGAATTCCATATCATCCTGAAGTNTTAGATTGGTTCAAAGATATATGTGCTGAACTAGGAATAGATTGGAAATTAAGTTAGAAAATAGAAAGAGGAAAATGATGGCTAAAAGAGTAAATAAAGTTATAGATTTATGGGAACAAGGGCAACCTGTTTATCANAAGCATCCAGAAGAGCTTAGTTATGATGCAGGTTTAGAAGAATCAAAAACATTAGCGGATATGTTTTTGATTGATTTTGAGCATAACCCTTTTGATACAGTTGGATTGACTAAATTCATGAAGGGATTGAAGGATGGAGGGCCAACTAATAGTGGTCACTTGACTCCTACAGTGGTCTGTACTTTGCCATCAAATGCAATTACTCCAGAGGAAGTAAGATACAATGCTTGGCAAGCGAGACATGTATTAACAGCTGGTGTGCATGGTATTTTACATACNCACACTAGGTCTCCTGAATCAGTTAAAGCTTTTGTCCAAATTACAAGATATCCATATCAGGAAATAGGAAGAGATATTATTGGTGAAGGATTAAGAGGTTCTGGGGGGCAAAAAAATCCAGCAGAACTCTGGGGCTTGGAGCAATCCAAATATACAGATGTTGCTGATCCATGGCCATTAAATCCTAAGGGAGAGCTTATTTTAGGACTAAAAATTGAAGATAGGCACTGTGTAGCTAATGCTGATGATATTGCAGAGGTTCCCGGAATAGCTTTTGCTGAATGGGGTCCAGGAGATATGGGTATGAGTTATATGCAGCCTGATGCTCATGATCCGCCTTACCCAGATGTGATGAACGATGCAAGAAATAAAATCAAATCAGCTCTTGAAAAAAATGGTAAGGTTTTTTACTCCAGCTGGTTAGATGAAAGTATGAGCCAAAAAGAAAGGCTTGANTACATAATAGATGATCTAGGATGTAAGATGATAGGTATCCCAGCTTTACTCTCTGAAACAGAACAAAAAGAGCTTATTGAGTATGGAAGAAAAAAAACAGGAAGAAAAATGCCTGTATAAATTGTGATTGATTTCACATTAAATTCTGTTATTTATTACTCTAGTAATATTTTTACAATTTAAGTATTTTAAAAAGATAAAGCTAAATTAAGTAAAATAAGTGGAAAATAAAAATAATTATAAAAAAGTATCTGGTTTTAATGACAAGTTTTCTGATGAAGTTAGTTTAACCAATGAATTAGATTCTAAATTTTTTGATTTTACTACTCTTTGGGGTTATGAAAAAATTGACACTCCAATAATTGAAAGATCTTCTATTTTTTCTAGAAAAAGTGGATCAAGTATAGGTAGTAATATATATGATTTTATTGACCCATCAGGATCAGAAGTATCCCTAAGGGCAGATTTTACTACATCTATTATGCGTTCATATTTAGAAAATGGGTTTTCGCCTAATGAGATGAGATTTTCATATTCAGGTGAACTTTATAAGTATGATTCTGAAATGAATAAAAATTATTCTCGTCAAAATGGNGTCGAATTTATAGGTAACAACAGTTTATTTTCTGACTTNGAAATTATAGCAATGGCAAAATTGTTTATAAGCAGTATTTTAGATGATGAGATAAAAATTTCTATAGGCCATGTTGGAATACTTCAAGACNTTATAAATCACTTTGAGCTTAGTGGAAGAGTTGGGATGTTTTTATTACAAAATTTAGATTTTATAAAAAATGAATCATCTAATGACGAAATTTTTAATATGGCAAGAGAGAATGGAATAGATTTCAAAAATGACTCTAATGGTTCGAATTCTACGAGTGATGATATTTCAAAGATTTTAGATTTTGCATTTTATAAAGATCCTAATTTTCAGCAAACAAGAGATGATCAGTCAATAGTAAATGGGTTGAAAAATAAAATTTCAAAAAACACTTCAAAAAAAACATTTTCTGAATGCTTAGATATTTTTAGAGCATTAATAAATATTCAAGGAAATTTGGAAGATTCAATTTCAGAAGCAAGCAAAATTTTATCTAAAATACCTTCTANGAATAATTTGAAAAATTTATACGATTTAGGTAGCAATTTAAATTCATATGAAATNGATGAATCTGAAATCTTTATAAACTTTGGTTTAGTTAGAGAATGGGGATATTACACTGGTTTTGTTTTTAATATGACAAATCAAGAAAACCAAATTTTAGGAGGAGGGGGTAGGTACGATTCTCTAGGACATTCTTTAGGAAAAGTTTTATCTGCGACTGGATTTGCTATAGATTCTGAAAAAGTGATTTCAAAACATAATAATATTATTGAAAATACTAATAATAAAAAAATTATAGTTTATATAAGTGAAGAAAAAGATCTGAACGAAGCCATAAGTGCTTGTAAGGAAGAACGGTCTAGAGGTAATATAGTAAGTCTGAAATCTTCATTTGAGAATTTTGATGAAGTGAAGAAATGGTCAATAAATAATAATATTTCTGAAATAATATTTTTTGAAAATAATAAGATAAATAGGAGTGAAATTTAGATTGAATAATATATCTTTTGCAATCCCCGTTTCTGGTGCTCTTTATGATGGAAGCCTTAAGCTGTTAAATAAATGTGGCCTTAATGTATCTAGGCCAAATGATAGAGTTTATACCGCAAACATACCTTCTCTTGAAGGGGTTGATATTATGTTTCAAAGGCAATCAGACATTCCTGCAAGATTAGATTCAAATGTAGCAGACATAGGAATTGTTGGGTTAGATAGTTTTTATGAGAAAAAAATTGATAATGGGAATTCAATAGTAATTATTGATGATTTAGGATTTGGGTCATCTGATATGGTNTTAGCAGTTCCTGAAGCATGGCTAGATGTTAAGAACTTAGCTGATTTGGCTGATCTGTCTTTTGAAATGAGGGAAAAAGGTAAAGATCTCAGAATAGCAACTAAGTATCCAAGGTTAGTTACTAGATTCTTAAATCAAAATTCAATATATTATTTTAATATTGTAGATGCTAGTGGGGGAATNGANGTTGCACCATATATAGGTTATGCCGATATGATTTGTGATATAACAGCAACAGGTAATACTTTGAGACAAAATAGATTGAAAGTGATAGAAAATGGTACAGTTTTTTCATCTCAAGCAGCTCTAGTTGCAAATATACAAAATATTNATCAAAAAAAGGAATCTATTAATCTTGCAAAAGCAATTATAGAGAAANTAGAAGCGCACTTAAATTCTAAAAAATTTATAAGAGTTACAGTAAATCTTTCATTAGAAGATTTAGGAATTTCTGATCCNAATGAAATAATCTCAATCGTTGGATCTAACCCAATTTTACATGGATTGAAAGGTCCATCATTTAGCCAAGTAATTACTACTGANCCTGGAGTNTGGATTTCTCTAGAGTTGATNATATCTAGTGATCAATTATTAGATTGTGTCACTGAATTNAGGAANTTAGGAGGNGTTAGTATTACAACATCTGAGCTAGGTATGATTTTCTATAAAGATTCAGTAGCCTTTTCTAAACTTGAAAGTGCTATAGAAATTTTTGGAGATAGAAATTGAAAATTTTGAATGGNAAAAANGAAACATATNCTTATTTAGAAAAAATAAGATCATTTGATTCTAATNAAATAACNTCAAGCGGAAATGGATATTTTTCTCAGGAATATAATTTAGATGATTATGTTAACAAGGTNATTGAATTAACTAAAAATCAAGGGGACGATTTTCTTGTAGATCTAAGCTCNAAAATAGATGGTAAATCTTTTGGAGGAATNCAAGTAAAAAAAAATATTATAGATGAATCTCTTGATTTNATTAATGAAAAAGAAAAAAAAGTAATAGAATCAACTATAAATAGAGTAAAATCATTTCAAGAAAAAACTCTAAATAAAAGTTGGTTTGATGAATCAAANGGGTACGGAGAATATATTAAACCAGTTGATTCAATTGGTTGTTATATCCCTAGCGGATCGGCACCTTTAATTTCTACTATAATTATGACAGTCATTCCAGCTAAGGTTGCAGGNGTAAAAAGAGTTGTTGTATGTTCGCCAACTATTGGGAATGAACTACCGAACAAATACTTACTTGCTACTTCAAAGTTATGTGGTGTTGATGAATTTTATACATATGGAGGAGCGCAAGCTGTATCNGGGATGGCTTATGGAACGGAGACTATTCCAAAGGTTGATTTGATTTGNGGNCCTGGAAATGTTTTTGTTATGGCTGCTAAGAAATCAGTGTATGGTGATGTAGGAGTAGATGGTATTTTTGGACCTACTGAAACTTTAATTATTTGTGACAATACTGCGAATAAAGAATTTGTTGTATCNGATCTAATGGCGCAAGCAGAACATGATGTTTTAGCTCTTCCAATGCTGATAACTGATGATCTAGGCTTTGCAAATGATATAAACAAACTATACTNAAACAAATTAGGCNATCTTTCTCGAAAAGAAATTATTTCTAAATCGATGGATAGAGGTTTTATTTCGATACTAAATGGGATTGATGAAATGATTGAAGTTTGTAATAATATTGCAGCTGAGCATACTACAATTGCCTCAGAAAAATTGATAGAAATNTCAAAAAAAATNACATCNTCAGGCTCATTGTTTTTGGGTGAAATTTCTTCCGAGGTTTTAGCAGATTATGTTGCTGGNCCTAGTCATGTAATGCCAACAAATGGATCTGCAAAATATTCTTCATCTCTTTCAACTAGAACTTTTTCAAAAAGCATCCCTGTGTTATCAATAAATAAGACTGAATTTGAAAAAATTTGTTCAGATGGAGAATTACTAGCCAGTCTAGAATCTTTAGATGCGCATAAAAATGCATTATCAGTTAGAAAGAATTTTTTTATTGGAGATTAAATAATGAGTATAAACGATTACTTGCGAAAAAAAATTAAGGAAACTCCAATTTATGATGGAGTAGAACCCTCAAACAAATTATCAGATGAATCAGGTATATCCTCTAACCAAATAATAAAATTAAATGCTAATGAGAATCCATTTGGAGAAATTCTAAACCTTACTGAAGATTTATCTTCAATTAATATCCACGAATATCCTGATCCAAATCAAAAAAAATTAAGGCTAGCTCTTAGTGAATATACCGGAGCAAAATTTGAACAAATAGTAGCTAGTTCAGGAAGTGATGAATTAATTGATATCCTCATTAGATTATTTTTAGATCCAGATGATAAATTNATTGATGCACAACCTACATTTGGGATGTATGAATTTCTTGCAAAAATCCAAGGAGCAGAAGTTGTTTCAGTCTCAAGAAATGATGATTTTAGTATTGATCTAGAAGCTATATCTAAATGCTTGGATAATAAAACCAAATTGATTTTTATAGCATCTCCTAATAATCCTACAGGAAATATTATCAAAATTGATGAATTGGTCGAGTTATTAAATAAAAAAATTATAGTTGTTGTTGATGAAACATATTTTGAATTCTGCGGAGAATCATATTCCAATCTTATAAATGATTATGAAAATTTAATTATAATAAGATCTTTCTCTAAATGGGCAGGATTAGCAGGATTAAGAATAGGATATGCTATTTCTAATCCAGAAATCATTAAAAGAATAATTCAAATAAAACAACCTTATAATATTAATTCAGCAGCAGAGCATGTTGCAATTAAGGCAATGAATNATAAGANTAAATTATTTAAAAAAGTTAATATTCTAATGGAACAAAAAGATAAGATTTATCAATTTTTACTAAAAAAAAGTGAAATAAAAGTATATCCATCTAAAGCAAATTTTGTACTTTGTGATTTAAAAGATCTAAGTGCGGATGAAATTTATGAAGGNTTAGCAAAGAAAGGTATTTTTGTNAGAAAATTTTCTAATAACTTCTTAAGCAATGCATTAAGAATTTCAGCTGGAACTCCTGAGCAAACTCGTAAGTTATTACAAGAGCTTGAAAAACTAATTTAATGATATAAATAAAAATTATGGTAAATGAAAGAAAATCTAAAAGAAATCGTTCTACAGGAGAAACCTCTATATCCATTGAAGTAAATTTAGATGGAAAAGGGATATCAAATATTGAATCTCCTATTGGAATGCTAAACCATATGCTTGATCAAATAGCTAGGCATGGATTAATAGATATCAATGCTTCAATAAAAGGGGACTTGGAGACAGGTACTCACCATATTATTGAAGATACTGCTATTGTTTTAGGAATATGCATTGATGAAGCATTAGGAGATCGTTCAGGCATACTCAGAATGGGAGATAAAACTTGTCTTCTTGATGAAGCATTATGCAGTGTAGCTATAGATTTATCTGGAAGAGGATATGCAGTTATTGATATGGGTAGCTCTGACAATGAGGGCGAATTTTCTTTAGATATGGGTAGACATTTCTATGAATCATTATCATCAAATGGTAGATTTGGCATACATTTGAAAATGATTTCAGGTACAAATCACCATCATATTTTAGAATCATCATTTAAGACTTTTGCTAGAGCATTTAGAGAAGCTGCATCAATCGATCCTAGAAGAGTAGATTCAATTCCTTCAACAAAAGGCTCTTTATAGTTTTTCGTAAGAAAATTTTTCTATAATAGGATTTGATAATAATTTATCTGATATTTCTTCGATATTTTTTTGAGCTTCTTTTTCAGAATCAGAATCAATTTCTACATTAAATACTTTTCCAGATCTAATATTTTTTATTCCTGCAAATCCTATACGATTCGCAGATTCAGTTATAGTTAGTCCCTGAGGGTCATTAACATTATCTTTTAATAAAATTTTCACTTCATATTTGTATATCAATTAATTACTCTTTTATTTGATTTCATAGTTGTTTCCTGCTGTCATTACTTGAAAAAATTGATCCTCAGATAAGGAACCTGCATGCCTCATATAAACAGTACCATCAGGATTTAAAAATACCCAGTATGGAAAAGCACTTAATCCAAAAGATTCTGCTATTGAATTTTCTTCATCATCAAAAATTACAGGTACAGTATATTTTTCTCTCTCGAGCCACTCATTAGGCGGATAATTATTCCTATTTTTATCAACATGTGTTGCTACTGAGAATAAATTAATATTTTGAGGGAACCCGTTTGATTCAATGTATTTTTGAATCATGGGAACTTCTCTTTGACAATGAGAGCACCAATGAGCCAAAAATACTATAATTGATGATTTTTTTTCTTCTAAACCTTTTCTAGTAGATAGGGTAATTGGTTCTCCATATAAATCTACACCAGTGGGAATTGGTGCAAAAGCACCGACTGCAGCATCTTCTATATTTCGTTTGTATTCTGGTAAAGTTCCACCTTTAATAGTAACTTCTGAAAAAGTGAAAGAAGAACCTGAACAAGACATAATAGAAATTATTAATAAAACAAAAACTTTTTTCAATTGCATATTACTTATCTCCAAGTATTTTGTAATTTACTAATATTAATAGTAATCCAAAAAAGTTAAAAAATGCCATTAATGGAATAGAAATAAATCCTAATTCCCAAATATAAGGACTTGAGCAGTTAACGATATCGCATGCTTCATCAGTAGGAAATAACTGAATAGAATAATGATAGAGGCTTAAAACTAATCCTAGAATTATAAAAGGAATAGAAATAAGGATTCCCAAAGAATCTTTTTTCAACCAACTAACAAAATAAATAATTACTAATGGGAAAAGTAAAATCCTTTCGAACCAGCAGTATTTACATGGCTCTAAATTTTTTATTTCAGATAAGTACAAACTTGCTATTGTTCCTAATAATGACAAAATAAAGCAATAAAAAAGAACAGATTTTAAATCAAGCATCGATTTTGCATGTAAGTTTCTAGTAATAAAATTATTTTTATTAATAAGATTTAAAATTGTAGTTACGACAAATAATGCAATGTACACCAGACTGAGAAAAGCAAGGATCTTAATTTCTGCCATTATTTAGTTTCCTCGAAAAGAAGATAATGGAGCTCTATCTTGGTATGCTTCTATAAATTCAATTATTTTTTCCTCGTCAAATTCTATAAGTTTTAAATGATGTCTCCAACCAGTTATCATTATTGGATATTCATCAAAGGCACTATATGGAGTCATAATAAACTGATATCCATTTGATGGGATTAGATTGTAAAAGTCTTCTTTCAATTGATCACAAACAGGTCCACCTTCTTTAATAGAAGTTGCTTCTTGATCTATTCTTGAGCAATCATAATGAAGTCCGATTCCTCCATGCAACAAATTAGCAACTAGAATTTCGTTTGGCAATTGAGTTTCATACTTTCCCCATGGAGCAGGTGATGTGACACCAACACCAGGTACAGGTCTTTCCAAGTCTATCCAGTAGGCTCCTGATGTAGGAGGAGAAATTGAATATCCTTTATGAGGCTCTCCAATTCCAACTTCTTTTCTGCTATCTTCAGGATCTACAGATACGGGGCCTTCAAGATTTACTCCCTTACCTTTGATTTTATTGCTTGAACTTCCAGCCCCTAATGCAGGGCTTATTGTCAATCCAAGTATAAATACTAGAGCTAAAATACCTCCAAAAAAGTAAATAAAAAATCTTTTTCTTCTTTTTTTCTCTTTATTTTTATCTCTTCTTTCATTAGAAATTTGAGTTTTACTCATTCCTTTGCGATGATCTGGTCTCATTTTAACTATTTTATTTTCCTTAATTTAAAATCTATATGTTTAATTTATCATTGGTAATTATTTCATAAATCTCTAAATACCTTAGTAATGTCTTATTTATTATCTCATTTGGAACGGAAGGAGGAGGAGGATTTTTATCCCAAGTTTGGTCATTTAGCCAATTTCTTAGAAATTGTTTATCGTAAGGATTAGGTGATTTTCCTTCAAAATAATCATCAGATTTCCAAAATCTGCTTGAGTCAGGAGTAAGAACTTCATCAATTAAAGTGATTTTATTTTCAATTATTCCAAATTCAAATTTAGTGTCAGCCAGTATGATTCCTTTATTTAAACAATAAGTATGAGCTTTTTGATAAATATTAATAGAAATTTCTTCTAACTGATTGTAAAGTTCGGAGCCTATAAGATTTTCACCCTCTGTTTTTGAAAGAGGTTCATCATGTCCTTCGCTAGCTTTGGTTGATGGAGTAAAAATAGGTGTTTCAAATTTTTGCGCTTCGACAATATTTTTATCTAAAATCATACCATTCATTGTTTGGTGCTTTTTATACTCATTCCATGCACTACCTGTAATATATCCGCGAACCACGCATTCCATGTCTATACGTTTAGCTTTTTTTACAATTGTTGATCTTTGTAAAATCTTTTGATCAAGATTTTTATGATTATTAAAAGTTGAAAAATCAAAATCTATACCACTAGAAATATAGTGATTTTCATACTCCTCTAGAAGATTGAACCAAAATGAGCTTAATTGATTTAAAATAATCCCTTTTCCAGGGACTACCTCGTTCATAATAACATCGAATGCTGAAATTCTATCTGTAGCAACAAATAATAAAAAGTCATCGTTTAATTCATATATATCTCTAACTTTTCCAGAATGAATTTTGTTATTTAAGTTAGTATTCTTTAGTTTATTTTCCATCCTAATCCCTTGAATTGATCTTTAGTAAATCTTAAATAAAAATCATAATCAAAAATTTCATTTATTTCTTCTTTACTTATCAAGGAAGATACAACATCATTTTTTAGACATAGATCTTTTAAGTTTATATTCTCTTCTATAACTTCCATCGATAAAGATTGCACTAGATCATATGCTTTGTTTTTTTCTAGCCCTGATTCAACAAGTTTGAGCATTATTCTAGGGGAAAAAATTAACCCTTTTGCATCTTCTAAGTTTTTCATCATTTTTTCTCTATTTATTTCTAATCCAGAAATAATTTCATTTGAAAGAAATAATATATAGTCTGTAGCTATAGATGAGTCAGGAAGTATTACTCTCTCAGCTGATGAATGTGAAATATCTCTTTCATGCCAAAGTGGAATATTTTGCATTGCTGTAGAACTATTTGATCTTATAACTCTTGCTAATCCACAAATTCTTTCTGAAAGTTCCGGGTTTCTTTTATGTGGCATAGAAGAAGATCCTTTAGTTACAAATCCTTTTTTCCCAAAGGGTTCTCTTGCTTCATCTAACTCGCTTCTTTGAAGATGTCTAATTTCAATAGCAATTTTTTCTAAAGAACTTGCCAAAAGAGCTAAATTTTGAGAATATTCTCCATGTATATCTCTTTGAATTACTTGATTAGTTATTATTGCTGGCCTTAATCCTAATTTTTTCGAAACTATTTTTTCTAATTCTGGAGAAACAGTTGCAAAAGATCCAACTGGACCTGAAATCATACAAATAGCAGATCTTTCTTTAGTTTGCTTCAATCTTTCAGAATGTCTTTTTAATTCATCCCAAAAGATTCCTAATTTTGATCCAAAGCTCATGGGTTCAGCGTGCATTCCATGGGATCTACCCATTATTGGAGTGTCGATCTCTTCAATTGCCTTAGTTTTTAAAGAGTTCATTAATTGATTTATGCCATCAATTATATGATCTATTGATTCAATCAATTGAAGACTTAAAGCAGTATCTTTTACATCGTTAGATGTTATGCCATGGTGAATCCATCTTGATTCATCTCCTAAGCCTTCAGAAACCGATCTTACAAAAGAAACAATATCATGTTTTGTTTCATTGAAATATTTTTCATAAGTATTTATGTCGAATTTGATATTTTTTATTTTCGACAAGTCTGAATCTGGTATTATTCCTAGTTCATTCCAAGCTTCACATGTAGCTATTTCAACATCTAACCAATAGTTATACATGTTTTCATCTGACCAAATCTGTGAAATTTTTTTTCTAGAGTATCTAGGAATCAATAATTTTTCCTTTATAGATTAGTAATATGTTTTTCAAGCTGCTTAAAATTTTCAAACTTATTTACAGTTATTTTTCTTTCTAAAAGACTATTATATAACGGATTTAGAGCAAAAATTTCATCACACTTTACAGATGCACACAAATCTGTAGTTATACCGTCTCCAACATAGATAAGAAAACTGTTTTTTCTTAGTTGTTCTACTGTTTTACATTTACATATTCCCCAATCAGGAGAACACATATCATCAAAAGATTTTTTATATTCAAAATTAGGGTTTTTATTTTTATCAAAATGAACCTCTGCTGCTATTACATTTAAAGATTTTTCAAACTCCTTTAAAACTGGATTTATATACATATCTAATCCTGAACTCAAAACATAAATATTGATTTCTTTTTTTTCACAATAGTTAACTAAATTCTTAAAGCCTGATCTGATAATGCTATTTTTTTTTGAGCTAGTCTCTATTTTGGAAGTATCTGTAACTTTAAATGCTTTTTCAAAAGATAATTCTTGATAGGTTCTAAAATTTATTTTTTTTGTTCTATAAAGTTTAGCAATCTGATCATATTCTGAAGGAACAAAGTCACGCAAAACATCCCTTGCCGTATTAGATTCAACTATAGTATCGTCAAAGTCTATTATCAGGCTAATTTTATTAGTCATTTTTTACAGCTCGTAATCCAATGTCTTTTCTATAAAAAGAATCCTTAAAGGATATTTTTTCTATTTGTGAATAAATATTTTCTCTACAAATTTGTATTGAATTATCTATGTTTGATAACACTAAGACTCTTCCACCATTAGTAACAATTTTTTTATTTTTATATTTTGTTCCTGAGTGAAAACAAATTATATTTTTATCTATATCTTTAAGACCTTTGATCTCAAGTTCTTTACTATATTTTTCTGGATATCCCCCAGAGCATAAAACTACGCATACTCCTTTTTTATTTTTCCATTTTACTGAGTCTTTTTTTAAGTTTGAATTTGCTATTTCCATAAAAGTATCCAAGATATTACCTTCAAACATTGGCATTATAAGTTCACATTCTGGATCTCCAAAACGACAATTATATTCAATAACTTTAGGCCCTTCTTTAGTAATCATTAGACCTGTATAAAGCATCCCCTTAAAAATAGATTTTTTATCTCTCATGGCATTAATTGTGGGTTCAATTATTTCTCCAACTATTGTTTTTTCTAAATTAGTAGACCAAAATTCAGGAGGTGTATAACATCCCATTCCTCCTGTATTAAGCCCAAGATCGTTGTCATACACTCGTTTATAATCACAAATGGCTATTGGTTTTGAATAATTAAATCCATCTGTAAAACAGAATACGCTCACTTCTTTTCCAAAAATCCTATCTTCTATTAAAATAGATTTACCCGATTTTCCTAGTTTATTCTTATTCAGTAATTCATCTAAAGTTTTAATCATTTCCATTTCAGAATCAGGTAAGAAAACTCCTTTTCCTGCTGCTAATCCATCTGCTTTTATAACGATGTTATCGCAACCTTTTGATAAACAATATTTCTTTGCTTTTTCAAAATCTTCAAAGAATTCTGCATAAGATGTAGGGATATTATTTTCCATCATCAATTTCTTAGAAAAAACTTTTGATGACTCAATCCTTGATGCTTCTTTTGTGGGGCCAAAAGTTTTTATATTATTTTTAGAAAGTAAATTAGAAATACCATTGCTTAATGGTTCTTCAGGTCCAACAACAACTAAATCGGGTTTCAAATTAACTATTTCAGAGACAATTGAATTTAATTCAGAGTTTTCTATATTTATATTTTTTGATAATTGAGAAATACCATAATTATCACTAAATGAAATTATTTCTTTTACCCTTTTATCTGAAGACAATTTCCATATAATTGAGTGCTCTCTTCCACCTGAACCTATTACTACAATTCTCATAAATTTATTCCCACTCAATTGTACTAGGTGGCTTTGAAGTTATATCATATACAACTCTGTTTACACCATCCACTTCGTTTATAATTCTAGAAGAGATTTGGGATAGTATATCGTATGGGATTTTAGACCAGTCTGCAGTCATAGCATCTTTAGAATTTACAGCCCTTATAGCTATACAATTTTGATAAGTTCTATTATCACCCATAACACCAACACTTTGAGTATTAGTCAATACAGCGAATGCTTGCCAAATTTCATCATATATATTTGCTTTTTTTATTTCATCAATAAATATATGGTCTGCTTCCCTTAATATAGTTAGTTTTTTTTCTGTTATTTCACCCATTATTCTTATAGCTAAGCCTGGTCCTGGAAAAGGATGCCTTCCAATAATATTTTTATTTATTCCTAATTCTTTTCCTATCTCTCTTACCTCATCCTTAAATAATAGCCTAAGCGGCTCTATAAGGCTCAAGTTCATTTTTTCGGGTAGTCCTCCTACATTATGGTGACTTTTTATTACTACTTGATGCCCATCTTTTATAATCGCAGATTCAACAACATCTGAGTAAAGGGTCCCTTGAGCTAAATATTTGACGTTTTTAATTTTTTTACTTTCTTTTTCAAAAACATTAATAAATTCAGCACCGATAATTTTTCTCTTTTCTTCAGGATCAGAAATGTTTTTTAACTTTTTTAAAAATTGATTACTAGCATCAGCTAAAATAACATTTAATCCAAGATCTTGTTTTAAGAAATTCATAACATCATTTTCTTCATTTTTTCTAAGAAGCCCGTTGTTTACAAATATAGATGTAAGTTGTTTACCAATTGCTTTATGTATCAATGTTGCTGTTATACTTGAATCAACACCTCCTGAAAGGGCACAAATAACATTATTGTCACCCACTGTTTCTTTTATTTGAGCTATAGAATTTTGAATAAAGTTTTGTGAATTCCAGTCATTTTTTACTTCACAGATATTTATCGCGAAATTACTGAGGATTTCATCTCCTAAATTAGTATTCTCTACTTCTGGATGAAATTGTACTCCATATATATTATTATTTTCAAAAGCGGCACAAAAGGTGTTATTAGTTTCTGCAATAGCTGTAAAATTTTTTGGTAATTCGATGATTTTATCTGAGTGACTCATCCATACTTTATTGGTAGATGGAATTTTAGTAAAAAGCTTTGAATCTTTTTTTATTTTTAAGACAGCATTCCCATATTCTCTAGCCTTAGCTTCTTCAACTTTGCCTTTGAATTGTTGAGCAATTAATTGCATTCCGTAGCAAATTCCTAAAATAGGTAGATTCAATTTTAAAATCCAATCAGGAATTTTAGGAGAATCATCATCAAATACACTATTAGGGCCACCTGAAAGAATAAATCCCTTTATATTTCTATCTTTGAAGAAATCTGGATCAATATTTGGACTTACAAGATCGCAAAAAACGTTCTTTTCTCTTAGTCTTCTTGAAATGAGTCTAGTGTATTGAGATCCAAAATCAAATATAATAATAGTATCTTGCTTCAAGTTATTTCCTGAATAATGTTTATATAAAATTAAGAATAAAGGTAAATTTTTAAAAATTGAAGAGAAAACAAAATAGAAAAATATTATTACAAACTGCAATTGATTGTTTAAATCAAAATGAGTCCTGTATTTTGCCAACTGATACTTATTACGCTTTATCAGTAAAAGCGAGTAGTCAGGTAGCTGTAAAAAATTTATTTAAGATCAAGAAAAGAGATTTAACTAAACCTGTTCCAATTTTAATATCAAGCTTAAATGATATTAGGGACTACAGTGATACTTCTTCGACGATAGTTAGAAAATTGGCAAAAAAATTTTGGCCTGGTCCATTAACAATTGTTCTGCCTTTGTTAGGAGGCATACCTGAAGAAATAAATAATAATTCAGGATTTATAGGTGTTAGAGTTCCTGATCATTCATTCACTATTGATCTAATAAATTTACTTGAAGAACCTATAACAGGGACTTCTGCAAACATTAGCAATGTCCCTCCTTCAAAAAACTTAAGTGAAATCATTGATGCTTTCAAAAATAGTGTATGCACTTATGTTGATATACCATGTGGCGAAGAAACTTTATCTTCAACTGTAATAAAGATTGACAATAATAATGGAATAGATATTTTAAGAGAAGGGCCTATAACTTTAAATCAAATACAAAAAGAAGTTTCTTAATGCTTGAATATAAAAAATTTATAGAGGAAATCCTAAATCGTAATAATTTAGGTATTTATGAATTAATGAGGTATCATTTTGGGATTAATAGTGATGTAGAAAAAAAATATCCATATGCTGAACTAACTGAGATTTTCTCAAAAAAAAATCAAATAAAAGAAGAAGAGATACTAAAAATAGCCTTATCAATAGAACTATTAAATGCCTCTTTTGAAGTTCATGAAGATGTTAGAAACGGAAACACTGAAAGATTTAAATCAGAATCTTTATGGTGGAAATATGGCCCCGCTCAAGCTATAAATGTTGGCGATGGATTTCAAGCTATTTCTCGAAGTGTACTTCTTGAATTATCTGAATTCTCTAAAGACCATGAGAGTATTTTAAAAATAGTATCTCATTTAGATAAATCTATAATTGAGATTTGCGAGTCTGAAAATCACGAGTTGAAATTACAAGAATTGCCACAATCTGAAGTGACAGATTTTGAACAAAACATCATGAATAAATATGGTTCACTTGTTTCAAATTGTTTTATATTGCCTTCATTTTTAGTTTCAAATTCTGAAGAAAACTTAAGAGAATTTTCTAATAAACTGGTACTTTTTGAAAAGCTACGAAGAGAAATTGAATTTTTTGAATCAAATAAAGAATTAGACTCTCCTGAACTTGGTTCATTTCTTTCAAAAAGTAAGCCATTGTCAGTCATAATTGCTATGCAAGATGGAGATCCTTCTCTACGAAGAGCGCTAGGAGAAATATATATTCAAAGAGTAATTGATCCTAAAAATATAAAAATAGTGAAAGATTTGTGTATTTCAGAAGGCTCTGTTAAAAAAGTAAAAAAAATATCTGATGATTATAAAAAATATTCTTTAGATTTTATGAACGATTTAAATTTTAATGAAAATGAACAAAATACTATATTTAGTCTTATAGAAAATATTTAAAATGATAGAAATAAAGGGTATTAATAAAGAAAAATTCAATAATAAAAGATGTTTGTTGAGATTAGACTTGAATATCCCTCTTTCTGATTTGGGAGAAATTTTGGATGATACTAGAATTATTGAAAGCAAACCTTCTATAGACTTTTTAATTAATCAGAATGCTAAAGTTATTATTATTTCTCATATAGGAAGACCTAAAGGAGAATTCGTAGATAGCTTATCCTTTAGGCACTTAATAGATGAGATTGAGTCAAGAATAAAAAGAGAAATTGTTTTTATTGATTTTAAGGATCAATCAGATGCCTTAAATATAATAAATTCTAAGGATAACGGGACTCTTTTTATGCTTGATAATTTAAGATTTAATTCTGGTGAAGAAAACAGTGAAGAAGGTTTTATAAATTTTTTATCAAGTATTTCAGATATTTATATAAATGATGGATTTGGGACTATTCACAGAAATCATGCATCTATCACAGGAATTGCAAATAAAATGAAATCATTTGGTGGGATTCTTTTAGAAAAAGAAATTTTAAATATTTCTGAATGTATGCTTACTGAATCATCAAAATCAACAGCAGTTTTAGGTGGAGCAAAGATTTCAGATAAAATCCCTATTATTGAAAATCTATCTTCTTCGTTTAATAATTTGATTATAACTGGAGGCATGATAAAACCTTTTCTAATAGCATCTCAAAAAATTTCAAATACTATTGATTTAGATAATGATAAAGAAGTCCAAATAGCTAAAAAAATACTTTCTAAAAATAAAAATTTGATTATTCCAGAACAATTGATATGTGCCAAGTCATTAAAAGATGAACCAATATTATTAAATGCATCCCAAATAGAAGATACAGATAATATATATGATATTGGACCAAATAGTCTATCTGAGATTTCTAGTATGATTCTAAATTCAGATAAAATTATTTGGAATGGTCCTCCTGGAGTGTATGAAAACCAATCTTTCCAAAATGGAACTAAAACAATTATAAAAGCTATTGTAAATTCTGAATCAAAAATAAAGGTTGCTGGAGGTGGTTCTACTGTAGCAGCTATAAATCATTTTAATTCTGCAGATTATTTTTCTCATATTTCAACTGGTGGAGGAGCTTTTTTAAGTTTGTTAGAAGGAAAGTTTTTACAAGGAATAGAGGTTCTGAAGTAATGAAAAAATATATAGTTTCCAATTTGAAAATGAATAAAAATCTCAACGAATTTGATAATTACTTGGAGAAACTTAGATCTAAAATTACAAATTTTAATAATGAGATTATAATTTGTCCTTCAAGTATTTATTTAGAAAAAATGTTTATGAAAAATTATAATTTCTCTATTGGAATTCAGGATATAGACCATAGAAATGAAGGAGCTGCAACTGGATCAATAGCTGCAACTCAAATAAAAGAATTTTGCAAATACGCAATAGTTGGACACTCAGAAAGAAGAGATGTTTTTAAAGAAGACAATGCAATGATAAAAGAAAAATTAAATAGATGCTGGGAAAATGAAATCATACCTATTTTATGTATAGGTGAAAGTTTGAATATAAGAAAAAAAGGAATTGAAGAAATAAAAAAGCACCTTTTATCTCAGTTGGAAGAAAGCTTAACTTATGCATCAAATTGGGAAAAAATTCTTATTGCATACGAACCAATTTGGGCGATAGGAACTGGTCTTTCTGCTTCAAAAGATGAAACGGTAGAAGTAATGGATATATTAAGTGAAAAATTATTAAAAATATCAGATTCAAAACCCATACCAATTTTATATGGAGGCAGTGTAAATGAAGATAATTTTAAAGATTTTCAAAGTATAGCTAATCTCTCAGGATTTTTGATAGGAAGTGCAAGCTTAAATTCTGATAGTTTATCCAAAATAATTAACGAATTTTAATGATAAACCATAAAGTTATTTCAATACTTGGACCTACAGCTTCAGGAAAATCAGACTTAGCTATAAAAATAGGTCAAAAATTTAATTTTCCAATTATAAACTGCGACTCTAAGCTATTATATAAAGGCTTTGATATAGGAACTGCAAAACCAACCAATTATGATCAAAATTTGGTTAAACATTATATGGTTGATGTGCTTGATTTGAGTGATCACAGCAACCTAAAATGGTTTCTAGATGAATCAAGAAAAATAATTTCAGATTTAAATAAAAATAACAATATTCCTATACTTACTGGTGGTACTGGTCAATATTTATGGGGGATTCTAGAGGCATGGGACCCACCCAAAATAAAACCTAATGAAGAATTAAGGGAAAAAATTTATAAAGAAATAGAAATATTAGGAATTGATAAAGTTATTCAAAATTATTCAGCAAAATATAAATTAAATTCTGAATTGGATTTAGAAAACCCTATAAGGCTTATTAGAATTATTGAAAGACTTGAATCAGGGTATAAAGGAGATTCAAAAAATAAATTAGAAAATTATCAAATAAGTTCACTAATAATTGGATTAAAAATAGAAAGAGAAGAAAGCAATAGATTGATCAGGGAAAGAATAAAAAAAATGATTTCTATAGGTTGGGTAGAAGAGGTTGAAAACTTATTGAAATTAGGTATCGATCCTAATTCTCCTCCTATGATGTCAATTGGATACAGAGAAGTAGTTGATTATATAAATGGAATTGTTACAAGAGATGAAATGGAAAATAAGATATATATTTCGACTAGAAAACTTATGCGTCATCAAGATAATTGGTTTAAGAAATCTGATAAAAGAATTAAATGGATAAATTTTGAAAACTCATTTAAAGAAGCAGATATTATAATATCTGAGTGGCTAAAAAAATAAGGAGTATAATATGTTACCTTTTGTTAAGCTTCAAGGTGCAGGTAATGACTATATTGCAATAGATGGAAGAGAAAAAAAATATGATTGGAATCAATTATCTTTAGATATGAGCAAGCCAGTTTTTGGGGTAGGTTCTGATGGTATTGTTGTCGTTTTTGAAAGTGACAAAGCAGATATAAGAATGAGAATCTATAATCCTGATGGTTCAGAAGCAGAAATTAGCGGTAATGGAATCAGATTATTTACAAAATATGTTCTAGATCAAGGTATCGTATCACCAGAAAAAGATATATTGAAAATTGAAACAGGTGATGGAGTTAAAACTGTATACCCTCAACTCGAACATGGGAAAGTTATATCATCAAAAGTTGAAATGGGAATACCTAATTTCGTAGCAAGCAAAATTCCAATTTCAGTTCCTCAAATAAATGATAAAGATAAACCTAAATTTCAAATGGATATACTTGGGCATAAACTTGACATCACATGTTTATCAGTAGGTAATCCTCATGCTGTTTGCATAATGGAACAAGATGTTAAAGACTTCCCTTTGGTTGAAGTAGGAACGATAGTTGAAAAGCATGAATATTTCCCTAATAGAATAAATTTTGAAATTGTGAATATAATATCCAGAGAAAAAATAAGAGCGAGGATTTTTGAAAGAGGAGCAGGGGAAACCTTATCTTCTGGTACTGGAAGCACTGCATCTGCAAGTGCTAGTAGATATAATGGACTAGTTGATGATAACGTTGAAGTTATTTTAGATGGAGGGAACCTAAATATTTCTTGGGATAAAAATGATATGGCAATGCTAGAGGGACCTTCTGAAGAAGTGTTTAGTGGCATTTGGCCTAAATAAAGGAGAAAAATTATGAAATTTGCAAAAAGAGTTCAAGATCTTCCGCCATATTTATTTGTTGGTATATCAAGGGCTATAGCAAAAAAGAAAGAACAAGGCATTGAAGTAATTTCTTTTGGCATAGGAGATCCTGATATTCCAACTCCAAAATCAGTTATTGATAGATTGAAAATTGCATCAGAAAATCCAGCTCATCATAGATATCCAGAATCAGAAGGATTGCCAGAGTTTAGAGAATCTGTAGCTAAATTTTATTCTGATAGATTTGGAGTGGATTTAGATTATAAAACAGAAATTATTAATTTAATCGGAGCAAAAGAAGGTATCGCACATGCACCTTTGTGCTTTATTGATCCAGGAGATATTGCGCTTGTTCCTAATCCTGCTTATCCAGTATATGAAATTGGTACTATGTTTGCAGGAGGAGAAACAGTTTTTATAGATTTGTTAGAAGAAAATGGTTTTCTAATTGACTTTTCTAGTATAGATACAAATACTGCTAAAAAAGCTAAAATGCTTTGGATTAATTATCCTAATAATCCAACTGGAGCGGTTGCAAACCTAGATTTTTACAAAGAAGCAGTAGAATTTTGTAAAGATTTTGATATAGCCCTTATGCACGATGCTTGCTATACAGAAGTTACTTTTGATGGATATGTTGCTCCAAGTATACTTCAAGTTCCAGGTGCAAAAGATATTGCTATTGAATTTCATTCACTATCAAAAACAGCAAATATGACTGGATGGAGAGTTGGAAGTGCAGCAGGTAATCCTGACTTAATTAATGCTCTTATGAGAGTGAAATCAAATATTGACTCAGGTCTGTCTCAGGCAATTCAAGAAATGGGCATGGAAGCTCTTGCATTATCTAAAGATTGGATTAATGAAAATAATAATATTTATAAAAATAGACGAGATAAAGTTGTTTCTACTTTACAAGAAATTGGGTTAGATGCAAAAGCACCTAGTGCAACATTGTATATTTGGACAAGAGTTCCTAAAGGTTATACTTCTGCTTCATTTACTGAAAAATTACTTGAAGAAGTAAACGTCGTTGTTACACCTGGAAGTGGATATGGAACGGCAGGAGAAGGCTTTATAAGGCTTTCTTTGACTATACCTGATGACCAAATAGATGAAGGATTAAATCGATTGTCAAAATTTACTTTGAAATAACTTGGGATTATATAAAACAGCCAAATTAAAAGAACGTGCTTTACTTATTGCTGCCCATATAAAAGGTAAATCTTCTTCAAAAAAAGCAAAAGAATCATTAGAAGAACTTTCGAATTTAGCAGAAACAGCTGGAGCTGAGCCCGTTAAGGCTTTTTATCAAATGTTAAGTAAACCTCAAAATACATACGTAGGATCAGGTAAATTAATAGAAATAAAGAATCTCATCAAGGAATTAGAAATTGATGTATGTATTTTTGATGATGAATTAAACCCTAGTACACAAAAAGAACTAGAAAATAGGCTTGGTATTAAAGTGATTGATAGAACTGCTTTGATTTTGGATATTTTTTCTGATAGAGCTAGAACTCATGAAGGAAAGCTTCAAGTAGAACTAGCTCAATCAGAATACCTAATGCCTAGATTAGCAGGTCAATGGAGTCATTTAGAGAGATTAGGTGGAGGTATTGGGACTAGAGGGCCTGGAGAGACTCAAATAGAAACTGATAGAAGGCTAGTTAGAGATAAAATTAAAAGAGTAAAGTCATCTATGCAAAAAATTGAGAGAAACAGAAGTTCTCAGAGAAATAAAAGAATTAGCAATAATACAATTAATTTTTCTTTGGTTGGATATACAAATTCCGGAAAAAGTTTACTGTTCAACAATCTAGTTAAATCAAAAATATTATCTAAAAATCAACTGTTTTCTACTTTAGATACTACTACTCGAAAAATATTTTTAGATCAAAGTATTTCAGCTACTATATCGGATACTGTTGGATTTATAAATAAACTTCCAACAATACTGGTAGAATCATTCAAATCTACTTTAGAAGAAGCTGTAAATGCAGACGTTTTATTACATGTTATAGATTATTCAAATGAAGACTTTGAAGAAAAATTACGAACAGTAGATACTATCTTAAATGACCTAGGATTATCAGAAGTGCCCAAATTACTAGTAAAAAATAAAATAGACATTAAAGAAAATGAGATTTCAAAAATCAAATTGAATGAAAGTTATATTGATCAGATCACTACATCAGCAAAAGATGGAACAGGATTAATTGGCTTAAGGGAACAGTTATTGAATCTTTCATGTTTACTATTAAATAAAAAGCAGAAAATCTATTTACCTAATTAATAGGGAGCACCTTTTATAGATGTATTTAATTGCGCACTATATTAGTTATGTAAAATTTATACTTCAATTATTTGAAATCTAAAGCTTCTTTCTTATAGCTGTAGGCACCATTTTGAATCTTAATTGAGTTCCAATGTTTTTTTACGTGTAATATTTCTTTGCTATTTTTATCAAATATATTTTCTCTAGCACAGTTATCAAAAAGTGTTGAATCCATGATAGAGCTTTCAGAAAGCATTTTTAATTTAGTCATTAATAATAATGCTGAAGCTCCCCATTTATCAGGTTGTCCAATCAATTCATTTTCTGATAAATCCTTTACTTCATATGCAGTTTTTAGTATCTCATTTTCTTTATTTTTATTTGATTCTTCAGCTAATATAGTTGTTGAAAAGTAATGTGCTCCTCCTTCGACGAACCATATAGAATTTGATTTGGAGAATTCTCCTACGATATTGCATTGATCAAGATCATTTTGTTGAGCATGGTAAAACTCATGAATAAATGTATTTTTGAAATCATTTTTTATAAAATTTAATCCAGATTCTTCAGGAATTGCTATCGCAATTATTCTCAAGTTTCTGCACTCAGCTAATTGAGTTGAAAGATCTGCACCATGCCTAATCAATTCTTCGAAGTCACTTAATACTATATTTGGTTCAAGTGTTCTCTCAGTACATTTATTTGAATTGTTTTGCATCCAAATATTCATATTATTTAATATGTGACTTATTTCTTCCTCATTTAATAAAACTTCATGTTCATTTACGTATCTACCGCTTACTTTTGATTCTCTATCTAAACTTTTTCCAACTGGATAAATAAAAGAAAAAATAGCAGTATTTTCATAGGAATTGATTTTCTTGTAACTTAAATTTTCCCAACTTAATATATCTTCGTCATTATATTTCGATAAATTGATTATTACATTATTATTACGTGGATATTGTATTCGTGAAGCGGTAGGTGGAATTGGTGTTGCAGTAGGTGGAATTGATGTTGCAGTAGGTGGAATTGATGTTGCAGTAGGTGGAATTGATGTTGCAGTAGGCGAAATTGATGTTGTAGTAGGAGGAATTGATGTTGCAGTAGGCAAATCAAGAGTATTATTTTTATTTGTTTTTTCCTCTGAAGTTTTTTCAGAATTTAAGTTAGAAGAAATAACTTCTTCTGTTTCTTCAATAAAAGAACAACTAAATAATACAATTGCTAAGCTTGAAAATAAGATCTTTTTCATTTTTTCCCTAAATAAAGTTTAATTAAATTATCATTCTCCTGTGGTTGGATCACTGATACCTTTGATTTCTTCTATCTTGTCAGCAGGAGCACCTAATCTTTTTGCATGTTCCAATACTAGATCTGGACTATCTGCTATGTAAACACAATAAATTTTATCTTGGGTTGAGTAACTATGTTGCCAATGAATATTTTTACCTTCATCATTCATTTCTTTTAGTACTTTATTTGAATTAGTGGCTCCTGAGTTATCTTTTCTGTCTCCAGCTCCAGGTATATTTCTTTCAATAATATATTTAGGCATTATAGTTTCCTTTCAATTCGTCTCTATATATAACTTATGATTATTTTTCTTATGGAATATACTTTAAAGTAATATTCCAAAAAAACATATGCAAAATAACTTAAAAAACTATAAAACTCCAATTCTAATAATTCTATCTTCGATTTCATTTTTTATATTAGGTTTTTTTATAAGNATTTTTTATGGAGATTCAGATAACCCAGTAAATGAAATAGTTATTAAACAAGCTACTAATTCAAATTCTCCTGATGGTTTGTCAACTTTATATGAAGCTTACAATTTTATAAATGACGAATACTATGACCGCTCAAAAATTGATACCGATAAAATGAATGATGAGACTATAAAATCTCTTATAAAAACTCTAGATGATAAGCACTCAAGCTATGTTTCTCCTGAAAAATGGCAAATAGCCAGTTCAGATTTAACTGGATCATATCAAGGTATAGGTGCCTACGTTGACATGGCTAACGATCAATCTGGAATTATAATTGTTTCCCCTATTGATGGAGGGCCAGCCGAAGCTGTGGGTATAAAAGGTGGAGATAAAATTATTAAAGTTGATGGTGAAAGCATTCTTGGGCTTTCTTTGAACGAAGCAATAAATTTGATAAGAGGACCTGAAGGTAGTTCAGTATTATTGACTATTGATCGAATTGGAGAATTTGAACCGATTGAAATCAAGGTTATAAGAGAAAAAATTAATCAACCTAGTGTTCAAAAAGATTTAATTCCTGATACTANCTACGCCAAAATTAGAATAAATCAATATACAGAAAGCACTCCAGATGAACTTTTAGAAGCTTTAGAAGAAGCTATAAATGNAGATAACTCAAAAGGAATTATTTTAGATATAAGAAATAATCCTGGAGGTCTTTTGGGTTCAGCAGTCAATGCTACAGCATTATTTTTAGAAGAAGAATTAATTACTTTTGAAATAGACGCAAAAGGGAAAAAAACATTGTGGAAAGCAGGAAATGAAGTAGGGAAATTTTCAAAAATCCCACTAGTTACTTTAGTTAATGCAAATTCTGCCAGTGGTTCAGAAGTTATGGCTGGTGCCCTTCAAGATTATGGGAGAAGTGTACTTATTGGAGAAACAACTTACGGAAAAGGTAGTGTTAGTCTTGTTAGGAATTTATCAAATGGTGGAGGAATGTTTTTAACCAATGCCCATTGGTTTACACCAAATGGCAGAGAAATCCATGAAGTAGGAATTGAACCAGATGTTGTTATTGAGCTTCCAGAAGCTTCTTCTAAATCCTCAGAATTTTATGATACTCAAATAGATGCCGCAATTACTCAATTAAACTTTGAAATAAAAAATTAATTTATGACTTTTGCAAGAAATAGAAAAGCTTATTACGATTACGAGATTCTTGATAAATTTGAAGCAGGAATTGTATTAAATGGACCAGAAATAAAATCAATNAGAAATAGTAATTTATCAATTTCTGAGTCTAGAGTGATTATAAATAANGGTGAAGCATGGCTTATTGGNTGTCATGTAGCCGAATATAAGTTTGACTCTAATACAGCATCATATGANCCAATTAGAGATAGGAAATTATTACTGCACAAAAATCAAATTGATAAATTAGGCGGAGCTAAAACTCAAAAAGGATTAACTATAGTTCCACTATCTGTTTATATGAAAAGAAACTTCATAAAAATTGAAATAGCTTTAGCCAGAGGGAAAAAGAAATTTGATAAAAGAGCATCGATAAAAGAAAAAGATTCTAACCGTTCAATTAGTAGAATTTTGAAAAGTAAAAATAAATAAGTTAAAATTGAAATATGGGGACGAGTGGGTTCGACAAGAAATGGATTTCTAAGTTGCAGGTCGTGTTGTCATACCACGTATGAAATGGCAAAAATACGATTGGCGAACGAAATAACGCTCTCGCTACTGCTTAATATAAGCTAGTGACGTTCTTTAGTATCTTTGCTTAGGGTGATATTAAGGAGCGACGAATTACCTAGGCTGAGCAACATCATTGCTAGAGTGGTGTTGCAAACACTTTTCTAGATAAGCATACATAGATGGTTTGTCGATTGCGCCTTTGTTGACGAAAATANTAATATCGACTAAGCCTGTAGAAGCTTAGAAAGAAAATTTCTTGGACGGGGGGTTCAACTCCTCCCCGTCTCCACCATAATNTTTTTTTAATTGTTAGAATNATNAAGATGCAAAAAGGATTCATAACCAAATATCATGTNATNCANTCTNTNCTTGCAGGNATNTTTATNACCATAATTATNCTTNTNGGAGAAACNTTTTCNAATAATGTAATNAATGCNGCNATNGGNTCNAGNGTNGCNNTNCTNTTTTTNCANCCNAAAAATAGACAAAANAGATTTAANAGCTTAGTNGTNGGNAATTTGATAGCTATNNTAACTTTTATNCTTTTACANTANATATTTCTTANTNTTTAACCAAGATTTNTATNTNTCAATTTCNNATAAAAANTTTCATATTTTTTCNGGNNTTTCTTTTTTTNTNTGCTTGCTNGTNATGACNATNACNAATTCTGANCATGTCCCNGCTGCNGGAACNTCAATNGGNTTATCTGTAAATGNNTTNGATNTTANNCTGATANTTTTTGTGATTTTTTCNGTTTTATTNTTGTACGTATTTAAATTNNTTTTAGATAAGTATGGAAAAAATATNATNTAANTACAATNTTGACAGATTATNTANAGNTCTAANTTATGAGAGAGAAGTTCTCCTGAAAGATCTTTTTCATACTTTCGAATAACTTTTTCTAAACCTGAAATATTTACTTCTTCAATTTTGTTACATTTTTTACAAACTGTATGATGATGATGATCTGAAGATGAAAGAGCATAATAGCTATGATCATCTACTATGTTTATTCTACAAATTTTTTCTAGCTCATATAATAACTTTATCGTTCTATATACTGTTGCCCTTCCAATATTTGGAAGGTCTTTTGTTATTTCTTCTGATGTAAATAAACCATCTTTTCTAACTATCTCTGCTATTATTCTTCTACGAGAATTAGTTACGCTGTTACCAGAACGTACTATAAGGTCTACTATAGAATCAACTAAGCCTATTTGATCTTGTACCATACATCCAATCTACATAAGTCTGAAAGCTCATTAAGAAACTCTGTCCTTTGAAAATAAGCCATTGTGATAATTATAATTAAAATTACGAAGCTAACAATAAATAATTTAGATATATTATTTCTATTTATACTTACCATAATAGAAGCTTCGTTAACAGCATCGGGCAAAACAATAATTTGCTTTGCAGGGCTTAGTAGCCATCCGATTGCAAATCCACATATTAGACCAGAAACATGAGCAACTTGGTCAATATTTGTAGCCGTAGCACCGTATATGACATTTATAAAAACTAAGATTCCTATAGAAGTTAATGATTCTCTAGCATTTTGACCTAAAGTATTTTTATTAATCAATAAGAATGCAGAATAACAACCTAAAAGACCAAATATAGCTCCACTCGCACCTGCTCCAACTGCTCCTAGTCCTTGAGTACAGTTTTGAACTTCAGAAATACTTATAAATGCAGATCCTGACCAGTAAGAAAAAATAGAAGATGAAATTCCACAAAACAAGTAGATAATTATGTATCTAAATCTTAAAAATTCCTTTTCAACCAATCTTCCAAATATAAATAAACCAACAAGGTTAAGTATTAAATGAATAAAACCTATGTGTAAAAATGTAGCTGTTAATAATCTCCAGTACTCCCCTTGTGCTATTCCATAATCAAACTTAGCTCCTAATCTAACTAGATTTACAGTGTTTGTGCTTCCTCCTGAAATTGTTTGAATCATGAAAAATAGAATATTTAACAAAATTATCCCCCATGTAATTGGATAGGTTTCAAATGTTGGATATTTTTTGATGAAATCATTCATTAGTTAATTCTTCTATTTTTTTTCTATCGATTTTACCGTTACTTAGCTTAGGTATTCCATATTTAGAAACATGTAATATTTTTGGGATCTTAAATGAGTCTAAATGAGATAAACATTTTTTTATTTCTTCAAGGTCTAATGATTTTTTATTATCTTTGAAACTAGCATATAAACATACTTTTTCACCCCAATAACTATCTTTTAAACCAAAAACAAATGACTCAGAAATTTCTGGTATTTTATTTACTTCTTCTTCTATTTCTCTAGGATTAATATTTTCTCCACCTGAAATTATCATTTCATCTATTCTTCCTTCAACAAATAAATATCCATCATTATTTAAGTACCCATAATCCCCAGTTTCTAACCAAGGATTATTT
>PASM01000020.1:0-7897 GCA_002711965.1 Chloroflexota bacterium
ATTAAAAAAAAACCCCCTAAGTTGGGGGTTCGAACAATTATTAAACTATATTATCAATAGCTCGAACAAAGAGTATTGCAACAGTTAAATATATTTGTGTTTAAATAATTCATATGATCATTATATATAAAAAAGATAAAATTTATATTGATTAAATTATGAATAAATATAAAAATACAAACATAAATTTTATATTCAAGGAGTAAAAATATGCCATCCGGACAAAGACTTGAAGGAAAAGTAGCAATTGTCACAGGTGCAGGGACTAGGGGAGAAATAGCAGGAACAGGACAAGCTGCAGCGATATTAATGGCAAGAGAAGGAGCTAAAATTTTACTCTGCGACATAGACCTAGAAAGAGCTGAAGAAACCTTGGATGTTATAGAAAAAGAAGGTGGAACAGGAAAAATTTTTATAGGTGATGTTACTTCTGAAAAAGATTGCGAAGCAATGATTAATGAAGCAGTAAAACAATTTGGCAAACTAGATATTTTATTTAATAANGTTGGGGGNCCAGGCGGAGGAATGGTAACAGAAATAGAAGAAGAAGATTGNCATAGATCTATTGATTTAAACATGAAAAGTGCTGTAATGGGCTCAAAATATGCAATTCCTGCAATGGAAAAATCAGGAGGGGGTTCAATAATAAACGTATCTTCAATAGATGGAACCCAAGCAGGATCTACCAGAAATGTTCCTTATTCTATTTCAAAAGCTGCAATTTCTCATCTTTCAAGAATAATGGCAGTGCATCATGGAAGACAAAATATTAGGGTAAATTGTGTAGCCCCTGGGCATGTTTATGGAGCTTTTCCAAATAGATTCAAAAAAATGGATGATGAATGGAGAGATTTAAGAAGGAAAGCTGGACCATTAGGGACAGAAGGAACAGCNTGGGATGTTGGATGGGCTGTTGTTTACTTGGCTAGTGATGAAGCTAAATGGATAACAGGTGTTGTACTTCCTGTTGATGCAGGNGTTCAGGCAGCATCTCCATTATCAATGTGGGATGATCTAAATGACGAAGGTGGGCCTAAAACAACTATTGAATATTAGATTTCATATATAGATTCTGCATTCTTATAAAAAAATGCTTCTCTCTCATNCTTTGATAATTTTTTTGNTAACTCTTTATAGGAATCAATTACTTTTTTATAGCTACTGTAAAGACTATCTACTGGCCAATTAGTTGCAAAAATAATTCTAGAAATTCCAAATAACTCCATACATGTATCAACATAAGGAGAAATTGAGNCTATTGTCCAATTATGGTCTCCCATGCCAAGTCCAGATATTTTACAAATGATATTTTCTATTTTTGAAATTTTACCCATTCCATTTTTCCAATTTTCAAAATATTCTTTAGTACGAAAATCTGGATTACCAGCATGATCTAAAACAATCTTTATATTCGGAAAAGATTTTGCNAGATCTGCAAGTTTTTCCATTTCATCCCATCTAACAGCAACACTAGAAATCAATCCATATTCTTCTTGTAATTTAAACCCTCTTCTAAAATCTTTATTTATAAGATAATCTCCATAAGAAAAATCTCTTATGCCCTTAAAATGTTTAAATTCTANATGCCTTTCTATAATTTTTCTTGCATCAGAAGACCTTAAATCAACATGCCCGACTATTGCATTTGGGATTCCAGTTTTTGCATAAACATCTTCTAGCCATTTTGTTTCTTCAACTGGATCTTCAGAACCAATAGCAGCCTGGACATGTATAGCTTTTTTCATCCCTAATTTTGAAGCTTCATTTAAAAAATCATTGGCAAGATAATTTCTTGTTCCAAGCTCTCTGAGAGGTAAATCTTCATCAGGCTGCCAATGTCCATAGTGTAATTTAGGATGATTCATATCGTAAAAATGAACATGTGAATCAATAAATACAAAATCTTCCTTAGTCAATTGTTGCTCCTCCATCAATTACTAATTCTGTTCCTGTTACATAAGAGGCTTCATTTGAGGCTAAAAATAAGGCGCCATATGCAATTTCTTCAGGAACACCATTTCTTTTTAAAAGAGCATCATTTCCAAAATCTTCATATGCTTTTTCAGGATCAAGTCCTAAAGATTCAATGTGCTGGTCTGTTGCTCTTGTTCGAATAGAACCTGGGCATATAGAATTGACCCTTATATTATATTTTGCTAGATCCATTGCTAGACATTTACTTAATTGAATTACCGCACCCTTTGAAGTGTTATATGGAACAAATTCTGGCTGAGCTATAAATGAAGAAACTGAAGCAATATTTATGATATTACTATCTTTATTTNTCTTCATNGATTCCAAAGATTCACTTACACAATTTGCATATCCTATTACATTAACACCTAGAACTTTATCCCAGTCAGATTTATTAATATCCTCTATTTTTCCAAAAACAAAAGCCGCTGCATTATTTACTAAAATATTAATATCTCCATATTCCTCAATAGCCTTTTTAACCATATTTTGAACTGAAGAAATGTCAGATGTATCAACTTTTATATACTTAGCATTTCCAGACGCATTAGTAATATTTTCGACAGTTTGTAATCCTGAGTCTTCTTCTATATCAGCAACAATAANATTAGCTCCTTCTTTTGCAAAAATTTCTGCAATAGCTCTACCAATCCCATTTCCACTTCCGGTAACTATAACGTTTTTATTTTTTAATCTCATTTTTTTCTCCTAGTTAAAATAAATTAATCTATATGAAATACTTCTTCAAGTTCAAGCATTGATTGATCTGGAGCTGCTCCTTCAGGAATTTCAAAATAAGGAGACATCAAATCTTGCCATTTTTTATTTATTGNTTCTTTTGACATNCCTTCTAATGAACTTAAAAAAGAATCTTTAGCTTCAAAATACCCAAACATTAAACCATCTTTTCTCATAAATAAAGAATAATTATGCCAACCGTTACGAGTTAATGCTGACTTCATTTCTGGCCAAACATTTTTATGGTGAATCTTATATTCTTCGATATAATCTTCGCGAACCTTAAGAATAAAACCAATCCTTTTCACAAAGAGGCCTTTCGAGCTAATTAAATAAATTTAGAAATTTAGATAAAAGAAACATCTTTGGTATTCAAACTTGATTGTCTGTCGGCTAAGTCTTGAATTGAAATATTACTTAGATGATCTAAGAGTACAGCTTCCACACCTATCCACAATTCCCTTTGGCTGCATGCATCTGTATGTATGCAAACATCTTCATTATGAATGCATTCAATAGGAGATAAAGTATAATCTAATAGTTTGATTATTTGTGACACAAATAATTTTTTTGGATCAGTTTTTATCTTATGGCCACCCAAAGGTCCTCTACTTGACTCAATAATTCCTTCTTTTTGTAGTTCATTAGAAATTCTTTGAAGAAATTTCAAGGGAACACCTTGATCTTTGGATACTTCTTCGGTCTTAATTAGACCTTTATCTTTATTGACTGAAAGGTATACTAACAATCTCAAAGCATAATCTATTTTCATTGGTATTAACATACTTATATATTAGCATATCTGTCTTAATTAGTTGATTTTAGATGTTTTTCAAGTTATATGCTTTTAAAAAAATTATACAATTAAGAAGTCTGCTTAAATTTGGATAAATTAAGAATTGGGAAAGTAATGGCTGAAGAAATAATCTTAGAAACAGAAAAAAGAAATACTTTTGGAAAAAAGAATAAATCCTTAAGGTCAACAGGAGTTATACCTGTAAACATGTATGGATTAGGCGATTCTGTNAGCTTACAGGTTAAAGAAGACACTTTATATAAAACTCTTAAAGAAGCAGGTTATACAACTCCTATAAAAATTTCCGTTGATGGAAAAAATGAGACATATACACTTGTTAGAAATGTAGATAGGCATCCTGTAACAGATGCTCTAGTTCATGTAGACTTTCTTAGAGTAGATATGGAAAAAGAAATTGAGGTTCAAGTTCCAGTATTGCTTATCAATCAAGATGATGCTCCTGGAACAAGAGGTGGAGCAGGTGTTGTTACTCAAGGTGTTTATGAAGTAACTATCCTTGCTAAGCCATTAGAAATACCTTCCGAATTACAAGCAGATTGCTCGATACTTGAAAATCTAGAAATGTATGTTTTAGCTAAAGATTTAGATATACCAGAAGGATCCGTTTTGACTTCTGACGAAGAAGCTCAAATAGCGTGGATTCAACCTCCAAGAGTACAGGAAGAGGAAGTTGTTACTGAAGCTGTTGAAGGTGAAGAAGGTGCTGAAGGTGAAGAAGGTACCGAAGGTGCAGAAGGCGCCGATGCTGAATCAAGTGATTCTGAAGAATCTACTGAATAAAATAAATTCTTTTTGTTGAGAATTTTAAATTAATTTTTGTTAAAATTTATTAAAATTAGTTGATTGAGAATAGCATGTTTTTTGAAAATGTAAATGAAGCTCCTAAAGATCCGATACTGGGCTTAACTGATGAATTCAACAAGGACACAAATCCTAAGAAAGTAAACTTAGCCGTAGGTGTTTATCAGGATGATAATGGAATAACATCAACTTTTGAATCTGTTCTTGAAGCTGAAAAAATACTTCTTGATATGAATATTTCTAAATCATATAAACCTATAGANGGTGACAAAGACTTTCTTAAACAATCAATTCAAATGGTTCTGGGAGAAAAAATATTTGAAAATAGCCGATTTAGTCCTATAGCGCTTAATACTCCAGGAGGAACAGGCGCTCTGAAATTAGTTTCAGAGTTTTTAAATACTTTTTCTAGTAAATCTACAGTTTGGTTTAGTAATCCTACATGGCCAAACCATCAACCTATTTTNGAAGCATCTGGATTTGAAACAAACAGTTATGAATATTTTGATAAGGAAAACAATATTGTAGCTTTTGAAGAAATGGTAAAAAGCATAGAAAAAATTCCATCAGGAGATATTATTGTATTGCATGGATGCTGCCACAATCCTACTGGTTGTGATTTAAGCGATGATCAATGGGAAGTACTAGCTTCTATACTTAAGAAAAATAACATTATAACTATCTGTGACTTTGCATATCAAGGTTTAGGAGATGGTGTAGATGAAGATGCATCTGGAGTAAGAATCCTTTCTGAAAAAGTAGATGATCTTTTTATTTGCTCAAGTTACTCTAAAAATTTTGGTTTATATAGCGAAAGAGTTGGGTGCTTAATATATAAAAGTGCAGATGAGCAAAAATCTGAAAAAATATTAAGTCAACTTAAGAAAACAGCTAGAACAATATACTCTAACCCTCCTGCTCATGGTTCTGAAATTGTAAAAATAATACTAAATGATGAATATCTTAAAAATTTATGGCTAAAAGACTTAAGTGGTTTACGAAACAGAGTAAAAGAAATGAGAGNATCTCTAAACTCTAATCTTATTGAATTAGGCTGTAATAAAGATTTTTCTTTTATCGTTGATCAAAACGGTATGTTTAGTTTCAGCGGTATAAGTANAGAAGATGTACATAAATTAAGAAATGAATACTCAATATATATAGTTGATTCTGGCAGAGTAAATATAGCTGGTATTACAAGTAAAAATATCAATTATATTAGTGAAAGTATCAATAAAATAGTTTAGTTTTCTAAAGTTCTCCTTCAAGGCTTTGAAAAACCAACCCTGCAGGAGGCTTAGGAAGAAAATTTGTTACTTTAGGGGGTAAAACCTCTCCAGATTGAACTGTTTTTACAAAATCTTTCATNGGTATAGGCCTCATAATAAANACTATAATTTTGTCATTAATTTGTAATTGATTATTAATTTCATCAAGATCTGTTTCAAAAGAAATATTATCTTCAAAATTATTATTAAATTTTTCTTGCAGAAATTCATCATGAAGAAAAGAATAATCATTATTTTTTGAAGTATTATTGTTTGAATAAGAGTACAAATTGATTTCAGATCCTTCTTTAATTATTATCCCAAAACTAATCTGATTATTATTTTCTATAATTGATTTATAAAAAGATCGTAGAAANTTTGTATCTTCAAGTACAATATTTTTTTCTATANATGAAATATTTTTATCTGAAATAATCTCCTTTATATATTTAGAAATATTTTTATCTGATTTTATGTACCTATGATACGAACGAGTTACTAAACCTGGTTCATTCATAGAAATAAGTTGAATCATTCTGTAATTTATTGATTCATTTTCTTCAATAGTTCTATATTTATTTATTTTTGATAGATATCTCAACCCTGCTTCATATCTATGGTGTCCATCTGCAATATATATTTTAGATTTATTAAAATTATTTGTTATCAAAGAAATAGTTCCTTTATCTGTGACTCTCCAAACTTTTATTTTTTGCAAATAATCTGGCTCTATATCAATATAAGGCTTTTTACCCGATATAGACTTTACTAAATTGGCTATAGTTTCTCTAGAATCATCCTCATAAAGACAAAGTAATGGGCTATAGTTTGATTTTGCAACTTCCATCAATTTTTGCCTGTCTTCTACCCACTCTTCTCTGGTTTTTTCATGCGGTATNACAACTTTATTTTTGTATTCTTCAACTTTTATTGCACAAATAAACCCTTTTCTTGTAATAACTTGATCTCCAAATTTAAATTCTTCTTCTGTTACATAAATAGATGGAGAATCATCTTGGGTTAGAACTTCATTTTTTAACCAAGAGTTTTGAATTTCAGCTGCAGAAAAATACGGGTCTTCATACATGCCTCTAATTCCAAGTTCTAATCTAACTGTATTATATTCAGAAATTTTATAGAGCTTTTCTTGCAAAGTTTCAGATATGCTATCAAAAGGAGGACATACATTTTTAGTAAGATCTCCAGAAATTTCTTGATTGTACCTAATGCCCTTAAAAGGTCTTAATTGCGCCATAATTTATATAAAGTAAGTTTGTATATCAAATAGAATATCAGAAAGATTATTAAAAATAATAATTATGTTTAGAAAATTTTTTATAGTTTTATTATTTATATTTGTTTCATGTTCTTCTCAGNCACCAGAGACTGTTGAGGTAATAAAAACTGTNGTNGANGATTCTCAAATAAATTCATTAAATGNTGAATTGAATCAACTAAATAATGAGTTGATAACAGCTGAAAGAAACTACAATGACAAAGTTGGTTATTTAGAAAATGAAATTAGCTCAATCAATAATAAATTAGCTGAAGCTGAAGAACAAAACAAAATTTCTAGATACGAACAATTGGATGCTAATGATAAATTAATTGCTTCAAATTCAAATTTAAATGATTCTTTAAATGAATTAAAATTAGAAAATGAAACCTTAATTGATGAAATAAGCAGCCTTACAGAAAAGTATAATTTAGAAACTGAAAGTTTAAATCAGCAAATTTATGGTATTTCTAAATCATTAAATGCTCAACTGGCAATTAAGAATAATGAAATACGTCAGTTAAAATCAGCAAGATTAATTGAAGTAGAAATTACTGCAACTCCTACTATAACTCCAACACCAACGCTTACTCCTACTCCTACTGCAACTCCTACAATGACTCCTACTCCTACAATGACTCCTACTCCAAGACCTGGTATCACTCCAACTCCTACACCAATAATGCCTACAGCTACTCCTTTTCCAACTCCTACCCCAAGACCAACCGCTACACCGATTCCTGTATTTGTAGGTGAATATCAAGCATTTAACTCTACAGAATTAGAATTCCCTATNGAAAATCCTNTTGGAAAAATGGCAGGTAAAATTGANAANTTTNCNNNTGNATNTANNACATATTNNGNAATAANAGGNATTGAAGGTAAGNCNGTNAGNGATTCAAANAATAANGGAGANNTAACTGATGANTTNAGTCCATTNGTTATGTGTAGNTATGGAAGCGATNTNAGTTTGGNACCNNANGNAANNTTNANTTCTAAATGTAAAGANGGAANNNATGCAAG
>PASM01000020.1:7902-39171 GCA_002711965.1 Chloroflexota bacterium
TNNAATNTGNTGTNNNTTCNGTTGATAANGGNTCAGTNAAACCTTGGCAATTTTGGAAAAAAGNAACTCCANAAATNAACCTANNGNTNNTNAATGNTANTATNNNNTTNGAAGGTAATGATGTTCTTCATTTTGCNTANAATACNAACCTAGATATTTCNAANTTTTCAACTAGTTATTTCTCTTCAACAACTATATATAACGANCCTGNATCATTAAAANTAANNTCATCACATAATATGCCAATGTTGATTAAAGATTTTGACGGANATGGNAATATAACNGATTCTGATTGGTANAGAGTAAATGTTACTGATGAATTCAATAATCCNGTNTANGANTCTGCAACNGGNAGAGATCTNTCTGANTTCTTTAANGTAACATCTCCATCTTCATGTAATGANCCTAGTATAACTATGTTGTACACGGGAAATTCTGAAAACATATATGATCAATATCCNATGTTTGATTTTTTCTATTTTGGAATTGAACATTTTATAGANGAGTATATTTGGGATAACTATCAAGAATCTGGATATTCTCAAACTGCTGATCTTTGCCAATAAATTAAATAAGAATATAGTAATAGAAACTAATAAAATCTATAATTTGAATTAGAACTATTTATATTTTTTATGACATCTAAAGAAAATAACAACAGGATAAAAATTCTTATAAAAGAGCTAACTGAAGCTAATAAAGAATATTATATTGAGGAGTCTCCTTCTTTATCAGACTTTGAATATGACAAAAAATTCTCTGAGCTCTTAGATCTTGAAAAAAATAATCCTGAATTAATAACTCCAGAATCTCCAACTCAAAGAGTAGGCTCAAATCCTGCTTTAGACTTCAATCAGGTTACACATTCAATTCCTATGCTTAGTTTGTCTAATGTGTTTGGAGGAGAAGAAATGGAAGATTGGATAGAAAGAACGTCTAAAGCTGCAGATCAAGATATATTTCCATTAGTTTGTGAACTGAAAATAGATGGTTTAGCCGTTTCAGTCAAGTACGATAATGGAAAAATATTTCAAGGTGCAACAAGAGGAAATGGAATAGAAGGAGAAGATATAACAAACAATGTTAAAACTATTAGATCTATTCCACTTTCAATAGAAGATATTAATGGAATAGAAGTAAGAGGAGAAATATATTTTCCAAATTCTAAATTTAATAAGTTTAATTCTGAAAGAGAAACTGAAGGGTTAAGCACCTTTTCTAATCCTAGAAATGCTGCATCTGGTTCTGTCAGGCAGTTAGATTCTAAAGAAACATCTAAAAGACCTTTAGATATTTTTTTCTATAGCTTGTATAACTTAGATGGCGAAGAAATCTTCAATTCTCAATATGAATCTTTGGCTAAAATGAAAAAATTAGGATTTCGAACGAATAAAAATTATAAAAAAATAAATAATAAAAAAGAACTATTTGAATACATAGAACTATGGTCTAAAAATAGATTTAATTTAGATTACGGAACAGACGGAATTGTTATAAAAATAGATAATACTGAAATTCAAAATAAACTTGGAAGTACAGGTAGAACTCCAAAATGGGCTACTGCATATAAATTCCCTCCTGAAATAGTAGAAACAAAAATAAAAAANATCAACTTTAATGTTGGNAGAACAGGAGTTTTNACACCNTGGGCTGANTTAGAACCGGTATATATAGATGGAGTNAAAATAAGCAGAGCAACTCTTCATAATANNGATGAAATNGAAAGAAAAGATATCAGAGAAAAAGATATAGTTGAATTGCAAAGAGCNGGGGAAGTAATNCCTCAGATATTAAAGGTNTCTGAAAANAACAAAAGAGATTCTGATTCACAGAAATTCATATTTCCNAAATTTTGTCCAGATCCATGTAATAGCGAATTGCTTCACTCAGAAGATGAAGTATCGGTAAGATGCATAGATTCATCATGTCCTAATAAATTTGAAAGACTTCTACAGTATTTTGCTTCAAAAAACTGTATGGATATTGAGGGTTTAGGGTCTAGAATTTGCAGTATCTTATTCAAAGAAAAACTTATTACAAGTCTTGATGAAATTTATTTACTAAAAGATAAAAAAAATGAATTATTAGACATTGAAGGTTTTGGAGAACTAAGCATTGAAAAACTTTTTGAAAGTATAGAAAACTCCAAAAATAAATCATTTAGTAATTTAGTAACCTCTTTTGGAATTGAGGGCGTTGGTGTAGAAATTGCAGACTTAATAACAGAAAAGGTATCAAATTTAATAGAAATAAAAGAATACTCAAAAGATCAAAGTAGCTTTAGAGACTTTTTAGAAAATATTGATGGGATTGGCCCTATAGTCGCAGAAAAAATAATTATTTGGTTCAAAGAAGATAAAAATATTGATCTTATTGAAAAATTTATAGACTTAAATATCGGAACAAAAATAGCACAAAAACAATATTCATCTAACTCCCTTGAAGGAAAAACATTTGTTGTTACAGGTTCTTTTGATAAATACAGCAGAAATGATATTGAAACTATAATAAAAGATAATGGAGGAAAAGTTACTAGCAAAGTATCATCTAAAACAAATCACTTGATATTGGGAGCAAATCCTGGGTCAAAATTAGATGATGCTCAAAATAATAATGTAGAAATATTGGATATATCAGATTTTTTAAATTTGATTTCTAGCTAGAGAGTAATATGAATAATTGGTTAATTTTGGGTCTTGGAAATCCTGATAAAAAATACGAAAAAACAAAACATAATGTTCCTTGGTGGGTTTTGGATATTTTAGAGAAAAAATTTTCTGAGAATAAACAATACGAAAAGAATGAGAAAAATCATTTCGAAGTTCGCTTAGATTTTGATCAATTCAGTGTGTACCTTATTTATCCTTCTACATATGTAAATAACTCAGGTATAGCCATGAAAGATCTAATTCAAAAGGAAAAATTTTCTATAGAAAAAACAATAGTTATTTCTGATGATATTAGGCTAGAAGAAGGCAGATTAAGAATTCGTAGAAAAGGAAGTAGTGGTGGGCACAATGGATTGAATTCAATCATAAACCACATAGGAACAGAAGAATTTTTAAGACTAAAGATTGGTGTAGGTATGCCTCATGAAAATGAAGATCAAATAAAATTTGTACTTTCAAAAGTAAAAAATTTTGAATTAGTAAATAAAAGCTGTATAGAAGCTGCTGAAGCTTGCATAAGTATTATCGAAGAAGGAACAAAAATAGCCATGGAAAAATATAATGGAGTATAAAACATGAGTAAATTATTTGAACCAATAAAAATAAGAGAAGAGAATATTCGAAACAGATCTTGGGTTTCGCCAATGTGTCAGTATTCTTCTGAGGATGGCTTCTCTAATAATTGGCACATGGTTCATTTAGGATCTAGAGCAGTTGGAGGCGCAGGATTAGTTATGACTGAAGCCGCAGCAGTAGAACCTGAAGGGAGAATAAGTCCATGGGATTTGGGAATATGGAAAGATGAACATATTTCTGGATTAAAAGAAATTACTAATTTTATTGCATCACAAGGATCTACTCCTGCAATACAAATTGCTCATGCTGGTAGAAAAGCATCTACAAAAAGACCTTGGCAAGGTAGGGGCAAAATCCTAAAAGAAGATGGAGGATGGGTGCCTAAAGGCCCTAGTGCAATTGCATTTGATGAAGAATCTCAAGTTCCTGAAGAGATGTCGAATGCAGAGGTTCAAAAGATTATTGATAAATTTGTTTCTGCAGCTCAAAGATCTGTAGAAGCTGGATTTAAATGCATTGAACTACACTTGGCGCATGGATATTTAGCGCATGAATTTTTTTCTCCTATATCAAATACTCGAGAAGATGAATATGGGGGTAATTTTGATAACAGAACAATTTTTGGTGTTGAAATTGCAAAAAATATACGAAAAGAAATTGGAGAAAAGATTCCTCTAATAGCAAGGATTTCTGTTACTGAATATCATAATAATGGATGGGATACAGACTCCTCTATAAGGTTATCTAAAAAGCTAAAAGATGCTGGAGTGGATATGATTGATTGCTCTTCAGGAGGAAATTATTCGGAACAAAAAATTGAACTTGGTCCTGGCTATCAAGTTCCATTGTCTAAAAGCATTAAAGAAAAAGCTGAAATACTTACAGGAACAGTTGGATTGATAACTGAAAACAGGCATGCTGAAGAAATTTTAGAAAACGGAGAAGCAGATGTTATCTTCTTAGGCAGAGAATTATTAAGAAATCCATACTGGAGTCTATATGCAGAAGGTGAAATAGAAAAATGGCCTGTTCAATATCAAAGATCTTTTGAAGGTTCAAATAAAATAAATTATATTAGAGAAACCTAAATTGTCTCAAATCCAGTGTAAGGAACGAGCACCTCTGGAATAACTATAGATCCATCTGGCTGTTGCCCATTTTCTATTATGGCAACCCATATTCTAGGTAAAGCTAATCCTGATCCATTTAATGTATGGGGGAATGATGTAGGTGAAGATTGAGTTTGTTTATATCTTGTGTTGTTTCTCCTAGTCTGAAAATCAAAACAGTTAGAAATTGAAGATACTTCTAACCACTCTTTTGATCCCGCAGCCCAAACCTCAATATCAAAAGTAATACCAGATTGAAATCCTATATCTCCAGTGGACAATTGAATCAGTTTAGAGGCTAGACCTAATCTATCACATAAAGTTCTTGCATGTTCGATCATTTTATCTAAATCTTGCATAGAATTTTCAGGTTCTACAAACTTAAACATTTCTACTTTAAAAAATTGATGTACCCTCTTGATACCCCTAATGTCTCTACCTGCAGAAGTATGTTCTTTTCTAAAACTTGGAGTTCTTGCTACATAACTTAATGGCAACATTTCAGGCAATATAATTTTACCTTGATGTAATGCATTTAAAGAAACTTCAGCAGTTGGTATTAACCACAAATCAGTTTCTTCGTCTCTATATAAATTATCCCTAAATTTAGGTAAATTTCCGGAACCTATCATAGTTTCTTCTTTAACTAAATACGGAGGATCAATTTCAGAATAACCAAATTCATCAGTGTGAGTATCAACCATCCAATTCATTAGAGCTCTATGCAATCTAGCTCCTTTTTCTTTAAGAACAAAAAACCTTGCTCCAGAAATATTTGCCCCAGCTTCTAAATCTAAAATATCTTTTTCAGGACCAATATCCCAATGTGGAATAATGTAATCTTCTTCCTTGAGAGATCCTCTAATATCGATTTCTATGTTTGCAGAGTCATCTTTTCCGACAGGTACTGAATCATGAGGAAGATTAGGGATTTCTAGCATAATAGCTCTTAAGTTATTATTGATTCTGTTCAAATCATTATCAATATTTTTTAATTCTTCTGATAGATTTTTTATAAAAGAAGTTTCTTCATCAGTAGGTTTTCTTTTTTCATTACCTATAGTTTTTGATATTTCATTTCTCTGAGCTCGTTTTTTATCTCCTTCAGTAATCAAAGTACTTCTAGAATCACTTAGAGAAATAATTTCATCTAAATTCGAAACATCATATCCTCTATTCAAAAGACCTTCTGAATATAATTTTTTATTCTCTATAATTTTTTTTATATCTAACACTATTCTCTTGACCTTAACTGAGGAAATAATAAAACTTCCCTTATTTGATCTTGTTCTGTTAGCAACATTACAAGTCTATCTATTCCAATACCAAGTCCTCCAGTTGGAGGCATTCCATGCTCTATAGAAACTAAAAAGTCTTCATCAAGTCTATCTGCCTCTTGATCACCTACATTTTTTCTAAGATTTTCTTGTTCAATAAATCTATTTCTTTGATCTATTGGATCATTTAATTCTGAAAACGCATTGGCTAACTCATGTCCTAAAACAAACGCTTCAAATCTTTCAACAATTTCCTTAGATCCTGGTTTTAATTTTGCTAAAGGTGACATTTCTATAGGATAATCAAGTAAAAATGTTGGCTTTATTAATTTTGTTTCAACTCCCTGAGAAATAAGCCTATCTAATAGTACTCCCCATGCCTCTTTAGAATCAGCAACATATCCTTTTTCTATCATTTTTTTTGATAATAGATCACTTGTCTTGAATTCTAGAAAATCAATTCCTGTATTGTTGATTATAGTCTCTCTCAAATCTACTCTGTCCCAAGGTGGAGATAAATCAATATATTTATCTTCAGAAATCTTAATTTTAGTTGTTCCATTTACTTCTTTAGCGACAAATGAAACGAGATCTTCAACCATTTTCATTACTGTATTATAATCCTCATAAGATTCGTATGATTCCATAGTTGTAAACTCAGGATTATGATCATGATCTATACCTTCATTTCTAAATAGTCTTCCTATCTCATAAACTTTTTCAATACCACCAACAATAAGTTTTTTTAAATGTAATTCTGTCGCTATTCTTAAAAATAATTTTTTATCTAGTGTATTATGAAAAGTTTCAAAAGGTATAGCTCGACCTCCTGCAGGAATATCTACCAGAATAGGTGTTTCAACTTCAAGAAATCCTCTATTATTCATAAAATTTCTTACAGATGAGACTATTTTAGATCTTTTTATAGCAATCTCTTTTGATTCATCATTGGAAATTAGATCTAAATATCTTTGTCTGTATCTTATTTCATTATCTTTTAAACCAGACCACTTATCAGGTAAAGGCCTAATTGACTTTGTAAGTAAAATTATTTTTTTAAGATCTAGTGTGATCTCTCCTCGTCTAGTTCTAAATATAACTCCGTCAACACCTATAATATCTCCTATATCTAAAAGATCTAAAAATTCTTTAGAGATTTCATTTTCTTCTTCTTTATAATGAAGTTGAATTTTTCCTGTTTGGTCTTTTAAATCAAAGAATACAACTTTACCCATACCTCTTTTAGCCATAATTCTACCTGATATAGAAAAAATTTCAGTAGAAATATTTTTTCCAGATTCTTCACTGCCTATAAATAAATCAACAATCTCTCCTATAGATTTTCTTTCACTGTCCCAACGACTTGGATATGGATCTATATTTAAGCTTTTTATTTTCTCAAGCTTTTCAATTCTATCTTTTATGATTCTGTCTTCTGAAGGGTTTTCCATAAATTGATTTTCTTTTATTATTTGTATTAAGTAATTTTATAACTTTTTTTTGTAGAAGCCTTAGTAGATTTTCAGTTCAGATTTAGTTTAATATCTAATATTATTATTTTTAACAAATAAAATTTAATTTAAATGAATATAAAAAAACCCCAAAACATAAAAACAAAAAGATTAACATTAAGACCAATAGAAATCGAAGATTTAGAAATCATTCAAAATTATTCTATTGATGAAGAATGGCATAGATTTTTAGACTTTCACACTAAAGAAAGCGTAGAAGAATTTGTCCACAAAGCGGTTAACTCTCTCTGGGAAGAACATGCTAGATTTTCTATTTTAATAAATAATCAAATGATTGGAGGGGTAGGTCTTTATATTGAAATGAAAGAAAAAAGAGCTGAAATAGGATACTCATTGTCCAAAGATTATTGGGGTAAAGGGATAATTCCTGAAGCGGTAACAAGAGTTATAAAATATGGATTTGAAGATTTGGGACTTGAAAAAATTTTTGCTCAAACTGACTTAAGAAATAAGCCTTCTCAAGAAGTAATGAAAAAAATGGGGATGACAAAAGAAGGAATTTTTCGAAAACATGCAATTGCTCAAAATAAAAGAAGAGATATTATTTATTTTTCTATATTAAAGTCTGAATGGAGAGAGAAATAGTTTTTACCAGCAAGTCTCTCCTCCATCAATTACTAATTCTGAACCAGTAACCCAAGAAGATTCATCAGAAGCAAGGTAAAGAGCCCCATATGCGATATCCTCAGGTGTTCCTAGTCTACCCATTGGAGTCATTGCTAATCTTTCATTCCTAACTTCATCTATAGAATGAATGTCTTCTGTCATGGGTGTATCTGTAAATCCAGGGTGAATAGAATTTGATCTTATATTATATTTTCCGTATTGAGCAGCAATTGTTTTCGTAAATATTCTAGAAGATCCTTTTGATGCATGATAGGCGGTTGAACTTCTTGCACTACCAATTAATCCAAAAATTGAAGAAACATTAATAATTGAACCTGATTTATTTTCTTTCATATTTCCTATTACATTCTGTGTACCAAGCATAACTGCGGTAGAATTTACAGAAAAAACTTTATCCCATTCATTTTTTTTCATTTCTTCAAAATTTGACCTTAACGACATCCCTGCATTATTTACTAAAATATCGATTTTATTCCATTTATCTAAAATACTAGTAACACAATTTTTCCATTTATCTTCATTTGAGACATCAAAATTAAAAGTAATTAGGTCTTCATTAGAATTTATTTTATTTTCTATAGATTTCAATTTATCCAAATTATTATCTATTACGCAAATTTTAGAACCTTCTTCATAAAAAATTTTAGAAATTGCCTCTCCAATACCCGATGCTCCACCAGTAATAATACTAACTTTATTTTTTAAGCGATTCATATAAACTCCTAATATTAAATTACTTAGAAAAACTTTATCATAAAAAAAAAATAATTTATCATAAAAATAAAGAAAATTAAAAATGGTACAAAATCCAATAAATTTTGGTTCAAATAAAAAAGATACAAAAACAGAAAGACCATGGGGAAGTTTTGAAATTCTTTGCAAAGGACCAGGATATCAATCAAAAAGATTAACAATAAATCCTAAAAGCAGACTGTCTCTTCAAACTCATAAGCATAGAGATGAAGAATGGGTAATCGCCAGAGGAACAGCTCAAGTTACTGTTGGAGAGAAACAAACTGTTCTAGGCAAAGGAGAATCAGCGAGTGTGCCAAGAACTATAGCTCATCGCATAGAAAATATATCAGAAATAGATCCGTTAGAAATTATTGAGGTTCAAATAGGTGACTATATCGATGAGGATGATATAGAAAGACTAGATGATGATTATGGAAGATAAACCTATTAGTTTTGCTCCATAGTTATATTTTCATTCTCATTTTCAGCAGGATCATCAAGCAAATCTAAACCGCTTCTTACCTGACTCAAAATTGTTGCTATTCTTTCCTCTAAAGCATATAAAACTTCTTTAGCATAATTATCTGCACCATCTCTTCTATCTGCAGAAACTTGCTCTGACTCTTCTAGCATTCTACTTGATTCTTGTTGTGCATTTAGAATAATATTTTCTGATTGAGATTGTGCATCATTCAATATTTCTTCAGATTTTTTGTTTGCACCTTCAACTATAGAAGTTTCTTGAATCATAGCTTCTGCTTTTTCTTCCGCAACAGACAAAATTTCAGCAGCATCTCTTTTTGCTATTTCTCTCATAGTAGATGCTTCTTCGTCAGCATAATTTCGTATTCTTGCAGCTTCTTTATCAGCTTGATCAATAATAGCCTCTTTTTGCCTTGAAACCATTCCTGCTTCATCAAGTTCAGATGGTAATCCAGATATTATTTGATTTACAATATCCATGGCCTTTGATTTATCTAAACCTTTTCCAGGTATCAGTGAATTTGAATCACCTATTAATTTTTCTAAGTTTTTTAGTTCTTCAATAATATTCATATTTCCTCCATATAAGTAAATTCTATTTCATTGATACATCAAAATACTTTAATTTTTTAAGCGGATTTTTTTATTCTTTCCATAAAAGGAGGCAATACATGATCTGGAACTAAAGAACTTACATCTCCTCCTAACTGAGCTATTTCTTTTACCCTGCTAGAACTAACATACTGATATTTCAATGAGGAAATCAAACAGACTGTATCTATATTTGAATTCATTTCTCTATTTGTCAGCGCCATTTCTCTCTCATACTCAAAATCAGCACCTATTCTCAATCCTCTAATAATCACACTAGCTCCTAATTCTTCAGCTAAGTTAACGGTTAAATTATTAAATTTGATTACATTAACATTGTTTAATTTTGATATAGTTTCTTGAATCATCTGTACTCTTTCATCAACATTAAAAATAACATTTTTCATTGAACCTGAATAAACACATACAGTAACCTCATCAAATAATTTTGATGCTCTTTCAACAATGTCATAATGACCTCTTGTTACAGGATCAAATGTCCCTGGATAAATGCCTTTTACCATAATTCCCTTTTTAAGAAGAGTAAACGGAGATCATAGTGTCTCCATATTTTTTTTCTTGTATTTTTTTAAATATTTTATACTCATCAGTTAATTTTATTCTAGATGAATGTTCTAAAAATAACTTAGTTTTTTCATGCGTAAGTTTGTAATTTATTAGCTGATCAAAAATTTTTTCAAAAGGAATTTGATCATATGGAGGATCAATAAAAATATAATCAAAAAGCTTATCTAATTTATTTAATTGATTTTCACAATTTGCCTTTATAACAGTTGACCTTTCAGCAAAGTTTAATTTATTTAGTTTTTGTCTAATTAATCTTAGAAACTCATGATTTATATCAACAAAATAACAATTTCCAGCACCCAGATCTAAAGATCTTATTCCAACGCTACCAGTTCCTGAATAAAGATCTAGAAAGTTTTTTTTCTCTAAATTTGAATGACCTATCATAGAAAATATAGCTCCAAGAACTTTTGATGTTGTAGGGCGTAAATTTAGATTTTTATGCTGTTGTTTTTTCAAGGTTAGTTTCTATCATTTCAAAATTTTCTCTAAGATTTAGAATAAAAAATTCAATTATATTATCAATGTTTTCATCTGATCTAAAAATTTTTAATCTTAATTCTTTGGAATTTTTAAACCCTTTAGAATAATAAGATAATTGTTTTTTTATTTGTAAATCTACAATTCTTTCAGAAAAAAAATCTTTCATAAGTTCAACATGAAATGAAATATCTGAAATGATTTTATTTAATTTTTCTTTATCTGATAATTTTTGATAATTAAAGTTAAATATCCACGGATTTCCTATTGCTGCCCTTCCAATCATTACTGAATCACATTTGGTAAATTGAATCATATCATCAGCATCCTTAAATGACTTTATATCCCCATTCCCAGTAACTGGAATTTTTACACCATCAACTATTTTTTTTATAATTTCCCATTTTGATAGTCCTGCATATCTTTGATTTCTTGTCCTAGGGTGGATAGTTATGGAATCGATTCCTTCATCTTCTAACATTTTTGAAAATTCTAAAGCATTTTCATTTTCGTCATTCCAACCACTTCTAATTTTTGCCGTTAGTGGAATTTTTGTTGCTTGTCTCATTGTTTTGACCAATTTAGATGTCTCAGAAATATCTTTCATTAGTGCAGAACCTTTGCCCTTTTTAGTAATTTTAGGCACTGGACATCCCATGTTTATATCAATAATATCTGCACCCATATCTTGCAAGATAACTGATGCTTCAGACATTATTTTTGGATCACATCCTAAAAGCTGCATAGCAATGGGTTTTTCTCTTTTATAAAAACTAGAAATTTCTTTTGTTCTATTTGATTGGTTATATACTAAAGATGTCGCATCTATCTCTTCAGTTGTTACAAATCCAGCATCATTCAATAAACATATTTCTCTGTATGGTGAATTTGTAACTCCAGCCATTGGAGCTAATCTTAATTTGTTTTTTTCTAGAAGTTTTTTAATCATATTAATAATTATCAAATAATATATTTGATAATTTCTCCCCTTCAGCTGCGTATCCAACTGATCTATGAATTTCATTTCCATTTTTATCAAAAATTATATAAGTAGGAGTACTTACTATTTCATAAAACATTAATGCGTCAGTTACATCCTCTAAATATCTATTTGAAACATCTACTATCAAAAAATTTACATTTTCAGAATGCTCTTCTTTTAAATTTTTCAGGGCAACTTCTCCCATTTTGCAGTAAACACAACTTTCACTCCAACCTTCTAAGAAAGTAGGCTTCCCAGAATCGATAATATTTTGAATTTTGGATAAATCTGTGACTATACCCATTTTTCTATATTGAGATTCTCGCATTAATTCAAATGTTTCAAATATACCTAGATTAAATCTAAGATCCTCATAATATTCAAAATCATCATTGTTTTTCCACAATGAATAATCATTTTTGAAAGTTCTTACAAGCTCACTATTCGACTTTTCAAATTGCTGGATTTTAAATGTGCTTTCAGCAACTTGATTAGTTGAATTACAAGAAATCAAAAATAAACAATAAATAATTATTAAAAAAAATTTCATAAATTAATTATATTTGTTTTGAACGAGCAAGAAAAATATTTGGGATAAGAGATATAAGCAAAAAGAATACTGAAGAGAAATAAATAAATTTCCAAGCATTAAGAAATACATTCATTGAATCTTTATCTAAAGAATTTAATCCTGCAATATCACCATTATAATTAGCTCCTATGATTAAAAATGCTGTCAAAATCAATGTCGATAATGTTTGACCAAATGTATTTCCCATATTTCTAATAAAACTTATTATTGACGAAACAAATCCAGTTAAACCTTTATCTAATGAACTATATGTCAACGCCATATTTGGAGATCCCCAAAATCCCATTCCTAACCCACTTATCAAAAGAATTACAGTTATAAATGATTTTGAGGTAGTTGTATTAAATTGAGATATAAATATATAAGAAAAAATCATTAATGAAAGACCAAAAATAATAAATTTCATTCTTCCAAATTTATCTGAGAGCCTACCTCCTAAACTTGCTGCAAAAGCCATGCCTAACGATTGAAAAATCAACATCAAACCAACTCTTGATTCATTAATATTTAGCAACCCTGTCAAAAAAATTGGCATCATTATCATATTTGCAGACATAGCTAAAAAAGCAAAAAATCTAGTATTTACAGCAATGCTGAAATCTTTAATTTTAAATAAATTAAAGTTTAAAATTGGATTACTCGATCTAATTTCTGTATAAATGAAAAGTAAAGCAAAAGGAAAAGATAAGAGAACAAATAAAAGTGCATAATTAGAAAAAATATCCTCGAATGTTAAATTTTTCATTCCTAAAATAATAAAAATTATGAATCCTATGCCAAAAATAGTTCCTTTGTAATCAAATTTTTGATTCTTTTTTATACTAGTTTTTAAATTATCTTTTCGTAATAAAAAATAACCCAATATAAAAGCTAGAATCATTGGGAAAAGTAAAGATAAGTAAACAAGTTGCCATCCTAAGTTATATACAATAACTCCTCCAATTACGGGACCTACAGTTTGGCCTAATCCTACAGTTGTACTCATAAGTCCTAATGATTTTCCTCTTTCATTTTCAGGAAATAAATTAGTTACAATTGCTCCTCCCACAGCTTGTCCCATTCCAGAACCTATAGCCATAATTATTCTTGAAAAAATCAAAATAAAGAAATTTGGAGAAAAAAAACCTATTGTTGTTCCTAAAATAAAAAAAGCTAAACCAAACATATGAACTTTTTTATGACCAAATCTATCGGCAATAGATCCTGCAGGAAGCAATATTGCCGTAACTGTAAGAAGATGAATAATAACCAACCACGATACTTGATGAATTGAGGTCTCAAAGTATACTGAAATTTCTTTTAGGGATATTAGAATTGCTCCCATGCTCGATACGTTAACAAAAAGAGCTATTGCAACGGCAAAAAAAGCAAACCACTTATAATTATTCATATAAGAAAGTATGATAGCACAGCAAAATCATTGTTGATCATGAATTATTTTTCTAATTTTTTAAACATTTCTATATGTTTTATACCCGCTTCAAGAAATATATTCCCTCTTTCTTTATAGTCATGATTTTTATAAAATTTCATAACATATTCCTGTGCATGTAGAGAGATTTCATTTATATTTTTTTCAACTGCTTTTTTTTCAAGAAATAGCAAAACTTTACTTCCAACTCCAGTCCTTCTAAACTGAGATAAAACAGCCATTCTACCAATTTTAGCGAAGCTTTTGTTAGAAAGAATAAGTCTTCCTGTCGCAACAGGTTTGTTATCAACTAAGGCTAATGCATGTATTGATATATCATCATATGGATCTAACTCTTCTTCAACTGGAACGCCTTGCTCTTCTACGAAAACTTTTTTACGAATATCAAAGCAGTGGCTAATTTTATTTGATTCTTTTGCATCAATTATTTCAATTTTCATTAATTATAAATATGCTGTGTTTATTAGAAATATATATTTTACGTTTATATAAATCTATAATAAGATAACTAAAAATATAGGAATGAAGTATAGGGACTTATGAAAATTACAAATGTAAAAGTAGAGTTATTCGATTGGAAAACAGAACCTTGGAAAACAAATGATCATACACAATTTGGAAATACTGTACAACTAGGAGTAGTAACAGTAGAAACAGATGAAGGAATTTCTGGAAATTCTTTTTTGGGATCATCAAGAGTTGGTGCAGATCACCATGCTCCTGGATTAATAGAGTTTATTAAACCTATTATTATGGGTAGAAACCCACAGGATATAGGAGCAATTTGGTCTGATCTATGGAAAATGAATAGATCTGTTTCAACTTATGTTATTGGAGCAATAGATATTTGTTTATGGGATATAAATGGAAAAATTGCAAATCAACCCATACACAGATTAATAGGTACATGTAAGGAAACAGTTCCTGTATACTCATCTACTGCATTTCATGAAACAAAAGAACAATACGCAGAAGAAGCTTTGATTTTCAAAAATAAAGGTTGGACTGCACATAAAATTCATCCTCACGGAAACCCCAGTTATGATATTGAAATTTGTAAAGCTGTAAGAGAAGCAGTCGGAGATGATATGAAACTAATGCTAGACTCAATGTGGGCTTATCAATACGAAGATGCAATAAGAGTTGGAAGAGCAATAGAAGATTTAAATTTTTACTGGTACGAAGACCCTTTAGTTGAAGAGGACATTTATAATTATAAAAAATTACACCAAAAATTGGATATTCCAATTATGTCAACAGAATATGCTCCCGGCAGATTTTATGGAATGGCTGAATGGATCACTGAATATGCTACAGACTTCTTAAGAGGCGATGTTGCAGTTACTGGAGGAATAACTCCAATGATCAAATTAGCAAACTTAGCAGAAGGATTTAATATGAAATGTGAAATCCATCATGGAGGGAATTCATTAAATAATGTTGCTAATTTACATGTAACAATGGCCGTACCTAATTGTGAATTTTTTGAGTTTTTCCCTTGTACGGGAGCTAATATGTTTGGATTAGTAGAGGATATTAATTTTGATAATGGTTTCGTTACAGCTCCTACAAAACCTGGATTAGGGTATGAAATAGATTGGGATCTATTGAAAAAAGGGCATACTGCTACTCTTGAATAAGCATGAAAATTAAAAATATAAAGTTAGATGTTTTTGAATGGAAAGGAACTCCATGGAAAACAAATTATCGAAATATTTTTGGACAAAATGTAAACCTAAGTGTGTTGAGCATAGAAACTGATGAAGGAATAACAGGAAATTCTTTTTTAGGCTCTTCAAAAGTAGGCTCCGAACATCACAATAAGAACATAATAAATTTTGCTAAGACTTTTTTAATAGGAGAAAATCCTCAAAATATAGGGAAGATTTGGAATCATTTATGGAAAATGAACAGATCTCTATCATTAAATTCCATAGCCTCAATAGACATAGCATTATGGGATATTAATGGAAAAATTACAAATCAACCCATTCACAAGCTATTGGGAAGCTACAAAGAAAAAGTCCCTGTTTATAGCAGTACACCATTTCATAAAAATATAAAAGATTACGTCGATGAAGCTAGGTTTTTTAAAAATAAAGGATGGACTGCGCACAAAATACATCCTCACGGGAATCCTTATAAGGATGTAGAAATTTGCATTGCTGTAAGAGAAGAAGTTGGAGAAGATATGAATCTAATGCTTGATTCAATGTGTGCTTATGATTATGAAAATGCATTAATGGTAGGTAAAGCCATCCAGAAATTAAATTTTTACTGGTATGAAGATCCTTTAGTTGAGGAAGATATTTACAATTATAAAAAATTGAATGAAAAATTAGATATACCTATAGTTTCAACAGAATTTATCCCAGGCAGGCTATATTCAATTCCTGAATGGATCCGTGAAAAATCTACAAATATCGTGAGAGGAGATGTAGTGGCTATGGGAGGAATCACTCCTCTTATTAAACTTACCAATATTGCTGAATCCTTTAAATTAAAATGTGAAATTCATTCAGGTTCTAGTAATTCTATGGATAATGTTGCTAACCTACATGTAATTATGGCTTCTCCAAATTGTGAATTTTATGAATTTTTCCCTTCTACAGGAGAAAACAGATTTGGGCTAATAAATGAAATTGAGTTTAAAAATGGGTATGTTCATGCTCCCAAAAAACCTGGTCTGGGCTATGAAATTAATTGGGAAGAATTAAAAAAAACATACATTGGAACTATTGAGTAAAAGGATTTAAAGGGAATATAATTGAATAAACAATTATTTTAGGAGCTCATTTTGGTAAATGGTGGATTTTTTGGAAATATTTCAAATACAATTCAACTAATGAAATCATGTGTAAAGGTACTAAAAAAAGATAAAGAACTTATCTTATTTCCTATTATGGCTGCAATTTTTGTTATTGTTTTATTAGGATTAATTTACTCAACAGGATCCATAGATTTATCTGCTGCTAATGAAGAAGAAATGTCAATCTTGCCCGTTGCAATATTGATTTTTGGTGCAAATTTTATAATTGTATTTTTCAACTCAGCCTTGATATCTGCTGCTTTAGAAAGATTAAGAGGTGGAGATCCAAATATTTCATCAGGTCTAAGCCATGCTTTCAAACATATTCATCATATTTTCTTTTGGTCTATTATTGTCACAATAATGGGTCTGATTTTTGCCGCAATAAAAGCCAATGGGAGGCAAAGAGGTGGTTTTGGCGGAATGATGACTCAAATTTTTGCAAGCTTTTTAGAAGCAGGTTGGGCTATGATGACTTTTTTTGTAGTACCAATAATAGTGTCAGAAAACATAAGTCCATTATCGGCAATTAAAAGATCCTCAAGTTTATTTAAACAAACATGGGGAAATCAGGTTGCAGCGAACTTTGGTTTTGGTATTTTTCAAATAATAGCCATTCTAATTAGTCTTGGCATTGGTTGGTTTTTTGGACTAATTAATGGGACTTTAGGTATTGCAATAGGATTATTGTGCGCAACCACTTCAATATCTATAATTTATACTCTTGAAGGAATCTATAAAGCTGCTTTATATGAGCATGCTCTAGGAGAAAAACCATTGGAATTTGAAGAACAAGATCTTAGAACTGCTTATAGAGCCAGTTCTGCAATGGCTTAAAATTAAGCAAATCTTTTATGTGAAAAAGGTTCTATAGGAATCTCAGTTTTTTTAGACATTAGATTATCTAGAATCAATTTACCCATTGCTGGACCTAAAAGAATACCTTGCCTACCAGTACCAGAAGCTAGGTATAAATTTCCAAAATCTGATTTTGATAATATTGGAGATTTGTCAATTGCTAATGGCCTGAGACAAGCTGTTTGAAGAACTAACTCTGCGTTCTCTAAAAAAGGAAAAACTCTGATTAATGATTCCATAATTGACTGAAGTCCAAAACTGGATGGGTTTTCGTCAAATCCTACATCCTCTTCAGTTGTTCCTGCCCAAATTAATCCATCTTGCTTTGTGGTCACATAGTTGGGCCCCCAATGAAACCCATTTTCAATAATTTGATCACTTTTTAATCTTAATATCTGACCTTTTAATGGTCTTATAGGAATATCAAAACCAAAAGATTTAGCAAAATTTGAACTCCAAGGTCCAGCTGCTAGCAAAACATGTTCTCCGATAATTTCTTTATTATTTAATGTTGAAATAATAATAGAATTATCATTCTCAATTTTAATATTTTTCACTTCGGAATTAAGTATTTTTACTCCATTTTTTTCTGCCGCAATACTTAAAGCTAATGTTAATTTATAAGGTTCTTCCCCACTAGAAAGTTTTGTCACAAGTGCGGACATGACACTAGGGCCTAATCTTTTTTCTATTTTTTTCAAATCATCTTTAGAGCACCATTCATAAATATCAGAATTAGAATTTTTTTTGTAGATTGACATTAGATCTTTGTCATCTTCTTCATTCAATGCAAGTTCAAAATTTGGGTAAGTCCTGTATCCATAATCTATTCCTGAAATTTCTGGGATTTCGTTTGCAAGCGATTTATGCAAATGATAAGAATATTTGCTTATTTGATTATAAGGATCATTATCTTCAAGGCCTACATGAGGTGTAATTCCTCCATAAGCAAATCCAGATGCATGACTTGCAATTGAATCTTTTTCTATCAACAGAACTTTTTTTCCCTCATTTGAAGCATAATATGCTGCAGAGCAACCTACTATTCCTCCTCCAATAATTACTATGTCATATGAATTGTTCATTAGTTTAATGTTTGTTTAAATATATTCTAATTATTCATCATTTTTTCATAAAGCTTTAAATGAGAACCTATTAATTCTTTATGAATTTTATGATTTTTTTTGTCAGGATAATATTTTTCTTCTATTTCGGTATCAAAATCTTCAAAATTTCGTATTTGACCCAAAGCTTTTAGAATCATTATTGCCACGCCTTTTCCAGTGTCTTGATTATCTTTTGAAATATTTATTTCCTTATTTAAAACATCAGATGTAGTTTGAATCCACCATGGTAAATTTTTAATTGCCCCTCCGCTTGCTATAACTTCTGAATCATCATCTAGAAAGTCTTCTAAAATTTTATAAACCAAAAATAATCTATAACTAATAGATTCTAAAAAAGACTGCAATATTTCTATAGAAGTATTCGAATATTTCAATCCAGAGATTATTCCTTTAGAATTATTTGACCATCCTAATGCTCTTTCTCCTAATAAAAAAGGTAAAACTGTAATTCCGTGCGCTGCTGGTTGTAATTTTAATAATTCACTATTTAAATTTTCTAGTTTTGGAAGTTTTAAATTATTATAAGCCCAATTAATTAGATTCCCTCCTTCTGAAAATGAACCTCCAAGAAGTGAATAGTTATTTAGTAATCTATAACACCATAAACCTTTTGGGACCTCATTTACTTTTGAATCTAAGAGTATTCTTATCGCTCCTGTACTCCCTACAGTAATAGCAATTTTTTTTCTTCCATAACACCCACTTCCAATTGTTGCTGCCATACCATCACCAACAGATAAAAAAAATGGAGTTTCTGATAACTTTTTCCATCGCTTTGAGTAATGATTATTTAGACCTTTTTCATAGTCATCATATGGTCTTAATACAGGTAATTTATCCTCTGAAATATCCAGGTAATCAATTAAATCAGAATGCCATTTCAATTTATTTTTATCTAATAATCCGCTCCAAGAAGAAATACTATAGCTAGCTTTAAAATTTTTATTTTCAAACCATTTTGAATAAATATAAGTAGAAAAATCAACAAATTTATCAATATCTTTAAAATTCTTTTGATTATCTCTAATCCACATTATTTTTGAAGGAATATAAGAAGTGTGCTGCGCTGCTCCAGTTTCTTGATGAAGTATAGTTTCGTTAAAATCTTTCTTGATTTTATAAACTTCATTATTTGATCTAGTGTCAGCATATGTATATATTGGAGTTATAGGTTTTCCATCTTTATTTATACCCAATAGTGTGCTGGCCATAGAATCTAAACCCACCCCTACTATTTCTTCTATATATCCTTCAGCTTTTTCTAAAACAATATCGATAGATTCTTCAACTATAGATCTCAAAATCTCTGGATCCTGTTCTGAAGTTCCATCATTTTTACTTATTATGCTATGCGGTATAGATGTAGAAAATTTTGGTAAATTATTACCTTCTAAATCAAAAATTGAGGTTTTTACAGATGAAGTTCCTATATCAACCACAATTATTGATTCTTTTATTTTTCTTTGATTCAAAATATTAGTATCTATTTTTTTTGTATTAGGTAGGATTATATATATATTTTACTATCCATTTTTTGATAAGGATTACATAAAGTAAAAATGTTTTTACAAAATATAAAAATAAAAGAAAACTTATTATTTAAAAATAAAAAATTTCAAAGCTTAATGACAGGATTTTTCTTTTTTATATGCTCTGAATGGATAGAAAGATTATGTTTAAGTTGGTTAGTTTTAAAATCAACTAATTCAATCTTCGCAACACTTGTTTCATTTGCAATAACTCAGGTTGTTCAAACTATTTTTTCCCCTTTCACAGCCGCCGCGGCGGATAAATTTGGAAGGAATAAAATTATTATTTTAGTTGGATTTACAAGGTTTTTTGTATTATGCATATTTGCATTATTAGTTTTTCAAAATAAAAATTTCTTATTACTCGCTTATATTGCATCTGGAATGACTGGAATAACAAGATCATTTGTAGTTCCTGCTATACAAGGAAGTGTAATTAACTCTGTTGGAGAAAATCAAAAAATTACAGCAATGTTAATTTATTCAATGATAATGAGATTTACCGGAGTAATAGGATCTCTATTAGGAGGAGCTTTTTCAATATTATTTGGAATAGAACAGGCTATTTTATTATCTGGTTTATTTGGATTAATAGGATCAATTATTTTATTAATAAAATCTTCAGAATTCAATGAAGAAAAAAATTCAGGCAATTACTTTAAAAATATAAAAGATGGACTTAAGATAGTTTTTGGTAATTTTTATACTAGAAATTTATTACTTTTTGCTGGAATTGTTGAAATTTTTGGATTTTCTATTTTTAGTTTATTATCATCAATAACGAAATTTATATTGGAATCAGAAATAGGAATTCTAAGTATTTTGCAAACAGCAATATCTATTGGAGGATTTTTAGGTATTTTAGGATTATTTAGATGGAAAGATATAAACAAAGCACACTCTATAGTAACAGTTATTTCTGTGATTTTTGGTTTGTCTATACTAATGATCGCGCTAATAAATAATTTATATCTAGCAATTTTTTTCTTGGCTATTGTAGGTGCTTGTGGAGCCAGCTTTGATGCAGTTCAATGGACCTATCTTCAAAAAAATGTTCCTCCTCAATTAAGAAGCACAGCCGTTTCTGCATGGTTTATAACTATAGGATTAGGTTGGGTAGGACATCTTTTGATAGGCTACATGTCAGATAAGATAAGTTTGAATTTTTCTATTTTATTTACAGGTAGTATTTTGATTTGTTCATCATTTATTTTCTTTATAATTAATAGTAAGTATAAATAAATCAATAATTATTTTGAAAAATAAAATTAAGATAATCTCTATATTTTTTTTACAATTTTTTGGATTATTCTTCTTTGTAGATACAATTCAAGCTCATCAACCATTTGGTATTAATGATAAAACAGAAAAAAATTATATAGAAATAAGTGATGCAACAGTATCTCATGCTTTTTATGGAGAGTTTGTAAATAAAAATGAAGAAATGATACTTGATTTTAAATTAAAAGAAGGCGATACATTTGATTTCAGTTTATTAATACCAAATCTGGAACCTGAAAATCTAAAAGACTCAAGTGAATTCCCTTACCTATTAATTAATGATGTTAAGTATTTACCTAATCAAACTTCAAATTTTTACGAACCATACAGCAGAATGAATCTTATAAGAATAATATCTGAAAGACAAAATATAGAAAAAAATACAGATATAAATGTAAAAGTCATTTCTAGAGGAAATACAAGATATGTTTTTTCAATCGGATATAAAGAAATATTTAACAATACCTATGCATCAGGTAATGTTAGAAGGTTCAGCATGAATGATCTAAACGAATGGTATAACAGATTATATACCCCTGATGCTATTGAAGAAAAAAATAATTTAACAATTATATTAGCCATTTTAATTGGGTTTACTGTTTTTCTTAGTGCAGTATTTTATTATCGACAAGACATATTAGAAAAATTTAATAACAATCATTGAAATCTAAATTTATCCGAAGTTTTGTTAACTATATAAACCAAAGACATCATAACTGGAACTTCAACTAAAACACCTACAACAGTAGCCAGAGCAGCACCAGAGTTAATACCAAACATTCCTATAGCAACTGCTACAGCAAGTTCAAAAAAATTTGAAGTTCCAATTAAGCAAGCAGGAGCAGCAATCTTATGAGGGAGTTTTAAAATATAGGCTGAAAAATAAGCCAATAAAAATATTCCATAAGTTTGAATCAAGAGCGGAATTGCAATTAATATTATAAGCAAAGGAGAATTTATGATTTTTTCCCCTTGGAATCCAAATAACAAAATTACAGTAAGTAGCAGACCTTGAACTATAAATGGTTTAAATTTTTTATTAAATTTATTCAACCTTGAGATATTTTCTTGCAAAATAAATTTCCTTGTAAAAAAACCAAGAATCAAAGGTATTAAGACATAAAGTATAACTGAAATAAGTAGAGTGTCCCATGGAACTACAATCGAAGTCACTCCTAAATATAAAGCAGCGATAGGAGCAAATGCAAATATCATAATTATGTCATTTATAGAAACTTGCAATAATGTATAATTTGGATCTCCTTTAGTAAGAGAACTCCATACAAAAACCATTGCTGTACAAGGGGCAACTCCCAATAAAATCATACCTGCTATATATTGCTTGGAATCATCCGGAGATATCAGGTTTACAAAAAATACTTCAAAAAATAGAATCCCAAGCATTGCCATAGTGAATGGTTTAACTACCCAATTGATAATCAAGGTAAGTAATAGACCCTTAGGACTAGACTTAAAATCTAATATTTTTAAAAAATCTATATTTACCATCATAGGGAAAATCATTACCCATATAAAAAAAGCGATAAGAAGATTTACTTTTTGATATTCCAAATCAGCAATAAAGTCAAAAAATCCTGGAATTATAAAACCCAATATAGTTCCAGATATGATGCTTAAAGCTATCCAAACTGATAAATATTTTTCAAAAATGCCCAATTATAATATGAAAGTTTATAAAATGATCTTAGACCAACAAATCATTTATATATTAAACTAAAGTTAAATTTACTTATAGTACTTTTTATACAATTCTAAAATTGATACTTCATCAGTTTTTACCGATAAATCTTTACCAAGATTTTCATTTTGAAAATTTTCTGCAAGAATTCTGTGCTGAACCTCTTCTTTATAACTGACTGAATTGAAAAAATTTTGACTAGCTTTAGCAATTAATGAAAACAATTTGTACCTTTCTTTTTTAGTATTTATTAAATGCTAAATCTGAAATGCCAACATATATATAGATAAATGTTAAATATTTGTTACGAAATTAGTAACATAAAGTCTTTTGTGTCTAATTGCAAATGACTAATTAGAGAATTTTTAGTATAAATCTCAAACGAATTGCGATCATTTCACTACTTAATATTTATAAATAAAAATATTTTACGGTATTCGTATCAATCTCCCAGCAGTGTTGACATTGTGACTCCAAGTGAGTCTGAAATTGATTTAAGCGAGCCTAGGGATACGTTTTGCTTTCCTTGCTCCACTGCGCTTATAAATGTTCGAGCAAGTCCCGATTTCTTTGAAAGCTCACTTTGGCTAAGATTTCTGTTTTTTCTTACCGTATGAATTTTATCTCCTAGTGACAAAAGGACTGATTCTAAAGGCATCAAGGCGGGATTTGTTTCAACAAGAGAGTTTGCAACATATGTTGCTTTTAATGGATCGCCTGCAAAACCGTCAATATACCTGTTAGTATCTTTTATCAATGATGCAGCGGGGCCTCCAATAATAACTTTAATATTTTTATTTAGTTCCTTAATGGATTGAATGGCCTCTTCAAGTTTATTGTTACTATTTGGAAAAGTAGATGATAAAAGAACAAAGTTAGGAACGGTTGTGTCTATATATTTTATTAAATCTGCATTTGGGATAGAGCTCCCTAAAAGCTCTACATTCCATCCGTCCCATCTAAAAAAATCTGCAGTCATATACAAACCAATCACATGAGTGTCATCCTCTATAGCCGACATAGATATTTTCATTCCATTTGGAGTAGGAAGCCTAAAATTGTTTCTAACCCTATCCATTAATAAGAGGCAAAATTGAGTCGCTCTATGCTCTTCAGTAATCAATATTTTCCCTTGATGCCATAAATTGCCTATATGGTTTAGAGAAACTCTAATCAAATCAAGGTAAATAACAGCAGGTGACCATTGCTGAGAAATCAACATTCGCGAAATTAAATTAGCCTGGTTATAATGACCATTAACCAAACTTGAAGTAAGCTGCTTAGAAACAGCCTGAATTTCAGTTTTAGGTGGCACGTACCAGTTTGAATTCATATACCCTCATTTACTACTTACATGATTAGTATATCAGACAAATAATTATTTTTGCACAATATTTACATCTTTTATAAGAATATATAAGTATAAACAATTTATAAAGGGGCAAGAAAATGTCAATGTTATTAAAAATGTGTCCTAACTGTAAGGGCGACTTAATGGATATGGTAGATCAAGATAATTTTAGTATCTATAAATGTGCTCAATGTTCGAGAGAGTTTTCAAAAGAATTGTTTAATAAAAAAGGAAATCATTCCCATGAAAATAGCTTCCACAAAGTCTAAAGATTGCAAATTATGCTCATTGCCAAAAGAAGAGCACATTTCAGATAAATCTTTTGGAGGAGTTTTAATTGGGTGTAAATTTGAAAATAATTTATTCAAAAATTATGTAAATAATTTGAAAGAAGTTGTTAGTAAATGGATTTAGATAATAGAAAAATAATTGCCTTTGGAGCAAGTAGTGATATGGCTAAATCTTTTCTTGAAAATAAATCTATTGCAAACAATGAAATTTATGCCATCAGCAGAAATGAAATCTCTGTAGGTCAAAACATTAATTTCGTTAATGTTAAAAATTACATGGATGTATCAGAGGTAATCAAAGATATAGAAATAGAAAACAGTGAAATCTCAGTTGTAAATTTTGCAGGATCTGTAAATTTAAAGCCTCTTCATCTAGCAAAAGATGAAGAGATGTATGAAGTACTTGAAATTAATTTAATGTCTAATTTTAGGATACTTACTAGTTTACTAAAAAATAATATGAAATCACTTAGCTATGTTTGCTTCTCCTCCGTAGCAGCAAATTATGGATTACCTAACCACGAACTCATTTCTGCTGCTAAATCCGGGGTAGAAGGCTTAATAAGATCTTGTGCGGCCACATATGGGTATAAAAATTATAGATTCAATTGCATAGCACCTGGTCTAATAGAAACAAAATTATCTAAAAGAATGATTTCAAATGACAAATCAAGAGAGATGGTTAAAAACATGTATCCTCTTAAAAAGATCGGAGCTCCAATAGACATTGAAGAATGTTTACTTTGGTTGCTTTCCAATAGTTCCTCATTCGTTACAGGGCAAACAATCAGCATAGACGGGGGATTAAACAATATAAATTCAAGGATTTTACAATAATGAAAGAATATATTACCAAAACACCTAACTTAGATTATTCATATGATAACAATGTTGAAAACTTTATTTCTATAAATATAGAAAATGAGAAATATAATAGGTTGCTTCAAGAATTGTTTCATTAATAAGTAATAATAATCTTAAAAAGCTTGAGTTGATTCAATAGGATATACAAGATTAGAATATAATAATTTCCATAATATTTTCTAAAATGGCCTACTACTCAGATCTATTTAACTTAAAAGAAGAAAAGTTTTTTAAAAATCTAGCGCTATCAAGTATATATATTTATACTATAAGATTTATTGATTTTGCTTTAATAACCTGGGTATTAACTAATATAGCTAAAAGCCCATCAAGTATTGGATTCCTTGTTTTTGTCAAATTTGCTCCAATGGTTTTTTCAGGTTTTTTTTCAGGATGGTTAGTTGATAAATTTGCAAGATTAACTCTTATTCGAGCTGTTATTGTTTTTACCTCTATGTATCTTTTATTTTGGTCCGTATATCTTTTTTTATTTGACCCAAGTTTAACTGTTATTTTTCTACTAACATTTATATCAGGAATATTAATAAGCTTAGATATCTCATCAAGACAATCTTACTTGGCAAGTTTAGTTGGTAGAAAAAACCTTAAGGCTGGTATAGCTCTAAATATAATTTTATTAAATGCTGCATGGTTTATAGGTCCAAATATCGGAATGTTTTTTATGAACTTTATGAATCTAGATAAACTATATTTAGTTCTCGTATTTGTTAATAGTATAAATTTATTATTTTTATATAAAATGCCTAAGTTATCTATTTCAAGATCAGAAAAAAATAAATACTCAGGGATAAGCAAAGGAATAAATTTTGCTCTCTCTAATAAAATTATATTTTCTACCCTTCTGATAATCTCTGTAGGAAACTTAACAGCATTCACATTCGAGTCAATGACCCCTTATTTTGCAAGATTTATTTATAATGCAACTCCTGAACAGTTTTCTCTTATGATTTCTCTACAAGGGCTAGGCGCATTAATTGGGTCAATAATTTTTTTCCCTTTATTAATAAGAATTACAAGACCTGGAATAATTTTTGCAATGTCAACAATTATGCTGTGTATTGGAAGTTTCATTTTTACGACAAATAGCTCATTTTTATCTGGGTGTATTACTGTAGCAATTTTAGGTGCAGGGACAACTTTTTTTATGAATATGCATTCTAGAATCCTATTATCTCAAACCCCTAACCCTCTAAGAGGTAGAATACAAGGCTTAGCTCAACTAGGGATAGGATTTTTTCCAATTGGAAGTTTATTAGTTGGTCTTTTAGGAGACAATATTGGTATTCTTAATAGTATGAGAATATTTTCATACGTAGGGATAATTACTACTGCAATAATATTAATATTCTTCAAAGAATTAAAAAATAAATTATGATAAATAAAATAAAAAAAACTTTTTATATTAATACTCTAATTATTGCTACTATATTTTTATTTTTCGGATGTAGCAACACATCAGATAAAGAAGATAAAACCATAGCAGCAACTCAAAACAATCAACTTAGAGCCTCCAATCAAATGCTGATGGAAGATAAAGACTATTCGAATATCTTTTGGATCAAGGGAACTGGTTCAGTAAAGCAAAAACAAGATATTGTTGAGGTAAACATAGCTATTGAAAATAGAGATAAAGAAATAATAAATGCTACTAAAGTTGTTAATGAAAATATAAGTAAAATTATTAATATTGCAGAAACTATTGGAATTGAAAAAGACCAAATAGTAACTTCAGAATATTCTATTACCCCTGTAACTAGATGGGTTGAAAAAGAAGATGAATATGGAAATTATGGAGAGAGTCAAATTATTGCTTACAAAGTTTATAATTCTGTGATAATAAGTTCAGAAGATAAAGATAAAATAACTAATTTTATAGATAAAGCAAGTCTAGAAACAGGCAATTCATTTAGGGTAAATAATATAAGATTTAAAGCTAAAGTGAATGATGAAAATAAAATTTTAGCGAGAGAAAAAGCAGTCGATGACGCTACTAGCAAAGCTAAATTTTATGAAAAAGAATTAGGTATAAAACTTGGAAAAATAATATCTTTTGAAGAATTTCAACCAGGTACTCCTATCAATAAATCTGCTTATGATATGCCTATGATGAGAATGTCAGCAGAAGCAATGCCATCCACAGAATTATTTGCAGGGGAATCTGAAATAATTAGTGAAGTTTATATAGGATTTGAAATAGAATGAACGTAAAATATTTATTATTTTTTTTAATATTATTATTTATTTCGTGTAATCAATTGGAAGATAATTATAAATTATGTGATTCAAATTACATATATTGTAATTTTTTTGAAATACAATTTCCAGAAATTTCCCAAATTACAGATGATAACGCTCAACTTGCTATAGAAGACCTAAATACTTACAGACAATTAAGTGAAGATCATAAAAACAACCCATCATCAAAATCTGTATTTGAAACTTACACAGAAATTTTTATTCCAAGATTTTCTTATCAAATTTTGGATGTAAATGCATTAGAAAAATTATGGTTTGGGCTAGCTTTATATCCTCTTGATCAAAAAAATAATCTAACATCTACAACTGATTATTTTTATAGCAATTATCAAACTATAAATAAATCTATATACGGCGAATGTGTTAAGGATAATAATTCATACCTGGATTCAGAAAAAAGCAAAATTTATAATTGTTCAAAAGATGGTGTAAAAAGCTATGATTTTTGGGTTTCTGATGATCAATTTATGTGGAGGATGAAATGTGTATGGGAAGATGATAAATTTGAGGGAGTAAATCTAAATATTGTAAAATCTGAAATTGTAAAAGCTTCTGATACTTGCAGAAAATCATTTGAAAGCTTTAAGTCAAAAATTAATTAGATTTTACTCGTTTTAAAATAATCAACAGCTTCTTTTAAAGAATCAATAAAGATGTCTATTTCTTTATAAGTATTATAGAGATAAAAGCTTGCTCTACAAGCTGCAACAATTTCATATGATCTAACTAATGGCATTGCACAATGATGCCCTGTTCTAATAGCCACTCCATATTTGTCTAGAATTTCTCCAATATCATGTGGATGAACAGAATTATGTGTAAAAGAAATTACTCCTCCTCTATTATTCATATCAATAGGCCCAATAACTTTATAATCAGGTAATTCTTTTATTTTATCTAAAGCATAGCTTGTTATTTCATCCTCATGCTTTGCTATATTATCCATACCCACTTCAACTAAATAATCTACTGCATAACCTGTAGCAATCGCATCTGCTATATTTGGAGTTCCAGCCTCAAATTTATAAGGTAAATCATTCCATTTTGCACCTTCATAAGTTACTTCTGAAATCATATCACCACCAAAATAAAAAGGATCCATCTTATCAAGTAAATCTTCTTTTCCAAATAGAACTCCTATACCAGTAGGACCTAGCATTTTATGAGCAGAAAAAGCAAAAAAATCACAATCTATTTCTTTCATATCAACTGAAAAATGAGGAGCACTTTGAGCTCCATCTAAAACTAATATCGTACCATTTTTCTTAGACATTTCTCTTAATTCATGTATGGGATTAATGACACCCAATACATTAGACATATGAGTAATTGCAATTATTTTAGTTTTTTTATCTATAATTTTTTTAGCATTATCTAGATCAATTCTTCCTTCTAAATCATGATCTAAGTATCTTAATTCAGCATTCTTTTCTAAGCACAATTGTTGCCAAGGCACTAGATTTGAATGATGCTCCATTCTTGAAACTACAATATTGTCCCCCTGATTAACTTCTTCTTTTAAACCTATTGAAACAATATTTAAAGACTCACTTGTATTCCTTGTCCAAATAGTTTCATTTGGGGACGCATTAATAAAATTAGCAACCTTTACTCGTGAATTTTCATATTCGTCGGTTGCTTCAACAGATAATTTATGAACACCTCTATGTACATTTGAATTGTAGTTAGTGTAATAGTCATTTAATGACTGAATTACTAAATTAGGTTTCTGAGAAGTTGCAGCATTATCTAAATATACAAGCTTTTTATTGTTCACTTGTCTATCTAATATTGGGAAATCGTTTCTTATTTTTTCTATATTGAAATTTGCCATAATTTTTCCTGAGATACTTATATTTTAACATTAAATACCAAAAAAAATTATGTTATTATACAAGTCTATGAATATAAGAAATTTAACAAATAACGGATGTATCTGTTGCTGTTGTATGAACAGCTCCAGGTTTCTTTAATTTGTTTTAATTTCAAAAATAATACAAAATTTAGAAACCCCTTAAACGGGGTTTTTTTTATGGAAAATTTAATGTTAAAAACAGAAAAAATAAAAGTATCAAATCAAAAAATCTTAGGTTGGTTATTTTTTGTATTAGTATTTATATTCTCTTTTGCGATATCACAAAATAATTTCTCTGATGCGGCTATTTGGATTGCAGCATGTGGATTAGGTTTCACTCTGCAAAAATCTAGATTTTGCTTTGCATCATCTTTTAGGGATTTATTTATGTTTGGATCTGGTCATAATATGAAGGCTGTACTTTTAGCAATGTCTATAGCTTCTGTAGGTTTTGTGGGAATATTAAAATGGATATTGCCAGATCCTGTTCCAGGCGAATTTCCTTCTTCTGCACATGTGCTTCCATTTGGTTTTTCCACATTAATTGCAGGTACTGTTTTTGGCGTAGGCATGGTAACAGCAGGAGGATGTGTTTCAGGGACAATATATAGAATAGCAGAAGGGTATGTTGCTTCAATTGTCACAATGATAGGGATTTTTATAGGCACAATTTTATTAGTAATCACTTGGGATTTTTGGTGGGATAATTTTATAAGCAATGAACCAAAAATCTTTCTACCCTCAACTCAATCCATAGGTTATGGATTTTCATTATTAATTACTATGCTTGGAATTATTTTAGTATATTTCCTAGTTGTCTATATTGAAATAAAATCTGGTGTTGGCAGTTTCTCTATATCAAAAAAATCTGATCTTAAATCTAAAAGTTTCTTTGAAACAATCAAGCAAAATATTGATACATTATTCTCAAAAAGCTGGACAGCTTACTCTGGAGGAATTGCTCTTGGGTTTATTGGAATAGTTTATTTTCTATTTCATTCTCCACCAGGTGTAACCGGTGAAATAATGAAACAATCAATGAATATTGCTCAAGGTATAAACCTTTCAGACGGACCTTTAAAAGGAATAGCTTCACTTAGCGGGTGCTTGGGTTCTAGTATCGAATCAGGTATTATATCTCATACTTTCGTAAGTACAGTAGGAGTGTTCTTTGGAGCCTTAGTTTCAGCATTGCTTTCTCAAGAATTTAAAATAAGAACTCCAAAAGAAACAAAAAGATATATTCAATCATTATCTGGAGGAATTCTCATGGGATACTCTGCAAGCCTTGGAATCGGTTGTACTATTGGGGCATTCTTTTCAGCAATACCTTCATTCTCTTTATCAGGATGGCTTTTTGGAATAAGCCTTGCAATGGGGGCATTTATTGGAACTAAAATCATTAAATTTATAGGATAAAAATGAAAAAAATAAATGAAATAAACTTAATTAAAATTCCAGTAAAAGATCAATTATTAAGAATAAATGAAATCTTAGAAGAACTATTTTCTAGTAATGGTGGCATCGGAAACTGTAGTAAAACAAAAATACTAACGACTGATGAATTACTTGTAAAGTATATTCCACCAAAAGCAGTCGAAAAAAAAATCAAAATAAAATTCAAATATGTTGATGATATCTGGCACATAACTTTAG
>PASM01000021.1 GCA_002711965.1 Chloroflexota bacterium
TTTTAAAAGAATGGATAAAAGATAATAGCTACAACCCNACNCAATTAGCAATTGCTTGGACACTCTANACCAAAGGNGTTACATCTGCTATTTGTGGATCAAAAAATCCTGAGCAAGCAATCTCAAATGCCAAAGCAGGTGACATTGACTTAACTCAGGATAATATTCTAGAAATTAACAATCTAACTAAAGACATTTCTATATATGACTTAATTACACCAAAAAGGTTTAGTTANTTTAGTGCCAATCAACACCATATTCTTCTCGTATNTCACTAAANATCTTAGAAATACCCATAGTTCCATANTGTAAGGAGCTACCTATATTCATCATAGTGTACCCTTCTTTTATCCATTCTTTAGCATGATTTACATCACCCATTGTNGTNGCTAAAGCTTTGCCTGTACCTTTAACCTTTTGNGCAAGNTCAACCATTACATTTGCAGTTTTNGGATTAGTNGCATCATCTCCAGGAAATCCTAAAGAAGCTGATAAATCAGCTGGACCGCAAAGAATAACTTCAAAATCAGGGATAGCTAAAATTTCATCAATTTGCTCCCAAGCCTCAACTGATTCCATTTGTAAGATCAAAAGAGTTTCGTCATTTGCATTATCAACTACATCTCTTGCAGTAACACCATCTAAGTATCCTGCAAAAAATGGAGCTATTCCTCTTTCTCCTACCGGAGGATATTTAGCATCATGAATTGCTTGTTTTACTTCATCAGGTGTGTCTACTTGAGGAATCATTACTCCNACTGCTCCAACATCATATGCTTTTTTAATATATGCAGGGTCATTCCAAGGAATTCTAATAACAGGTGCAACGCCCTTTTTTCTTCCATCTACACATAAAGTTCCCATTGATTCTGTTCCCCATGGATTATGCTCTGTATCAATCCATACCCAATCAGGTTTACAATTATAAGTTGCATTAGCTATATGTGGCTCAAAACTTGGCATGCTGGTAGATAAAACGGGTTTCCCAGTAGCTAGCTTTTTTCTTATGTCACTTGGATACATTTTTATACTCCTATTCAATAATGATTTATTAATAATTACTAGTTATACTATTTTTGAAGTATACCTTTAATAAAAACTTATTGAAAACAAAAAAGGCTATTGTAATGAAATTATCTAATTTTGCATTTCTACCTCCTATGGATGATATAAAAAANGATNTAATCGAAAGGATGAAAAAAGATTTTCCNGATATAGAAATTCTAGTTTTTGAAGATGAGAGCGAAGTCTTAGAAAATATTCATATAGTAGAAGCAGGTTATGGTTGGGTTGCTCCCGAAGCAATACATAATGCAAAAAACTTACGATGGTTAGCGAACCCAGATTCTGGAAGTTTTGTAAACGATTCAGGCAAAGATGGTTGGTTTTATAAAGAATTAATTGAACATCCTGTCGTTGTGACAAATCCTAGAGGAATTTATTTTGATTATATAGGGAATCATGTAATGGCTTATCTACTAGCACTATCAAAAAGATTTCCTGATTTTATGGAAGCCCAAAGAAAAAAAGAATGGGATAAAAATGCAAATCGACACAAAGCAATCCATCTAGATGAAGCGATTGTAATGATAGTTGGAGCTGGAGGAATAGGTCAAGAGGTAGGGAGATTATGTAAAGCTTTCAATATGAAAGTAATAGGAGTAGATCCAAAATTTGAAAAATTGGAAAATTTTGACAAAGTAATAACNCCTAAAGAAATGATTGATTCTTTGGATAATATAGATGTTCTGGTTACTACTGTTATGCACACTCCTGAGACGGGAAATATTTTTAATTTAGATTTGTTTAAAAAGATGAAATCTTCTTCAGTATTTATAAATGTGGGGAGAGGAAAAACTACTAACTTAAATGATTTAGTTTATGCTCTTGAAAATAACATAATTTCAGGAGCAGGATTAGATGTTTTTGAAGAAGAGCCGTTGCCTAAAAACCATAAGCTTTGGAATATGCAAGGAGTCATCATTACTCCTCATGTAGCACTTTTAGATGCNAATGAGATGATAACAAATAGAAGATACGAAATTATCAAAAAAAATATTTCATTGCTAAATCAAGGTAAAGAATTGCATAATATTGTAGATAAAGAAAAGTGGTATTAAATTTATTTTGAAAAAGAGATAATAACCGCACCACAAAAAATTATTACTATTGATAAAAATCTAGTAAAAGTAATTTTCTCTTTTAGGAAAAAATAACTCCAAATAATNCCTACAATTATAGTCAATTCTCTCGCNGTTGCAGCATAACTCATTTTAGATATATTTAAGGCATAAAGCATCACTGAATAAGCAAAATACATGACAGTTGAACCNACTATAACNGTACTGTAATTTTTTTNAAAATGTAGCCTTAAATCCANAATTTTATTTTTGCTCCCTGTAAACATAATTGCTCCTAAGGAGCCTCCAATTGTTATTAATATTGGGTAAATAAAAGGATTTACTGCCGATACAGCCTTTTTATCAACAATGGTATAAAAAGAAATATTTAAACCAACCAAAACAGATAAAATTATTCCTATTATTAGATTTCTTGTTATCAATAAATCCTTATTGATAATTGGAATTATTGAGATAAATAATAATCCAATAAAAACCATAAAAATTCCAAACAATGCCGTTGAACTAATAGACTCATTTAAAAACAAAATACCCCATAATGGAATAAAGAAAACAGCACTCCCTCTAGCTAGAGGATAAACTATTGATAAATCAGCTAGCTTATAGGCTTTACCAAGAAAAGCATAATAAAAAACTTGAAGGACTGCATTAATAAGTATAAATATCCAAGATTGTATTGAGATTGGATTTAGGAATAAATAAATCAATGCAATAGGAAAAAATAGTATCCATGATCCCATAGCTATTAGAACTAGCATTATTTGAGGATTATCAGACTTCTTAACTAAAAAGTTCCAATAAGAATGTCCAATGCAGTATAGAAGTATTAAAAAACTAGCAAGTAATGTCATTTTTTATCTGAATTTTTTAGATAATATCCTAAAAAATAAAAAAAAAATATACAGGTGATTTAATGAAATATAGAAAATTGGGTAATTCAGGGATCTTAGTTTCTGAAATAGGACTTGGTACAAATAACTTTGGAAGACGATTAGATTATTCAGAATCTGAAAAAGTAATAAATCATGCNCTTCAATCTGGTATCAACTTATTAGANACAGCCGACATGTANAGTAANGGACTTTCTGAAGAATATATAGGTAAAGCTATTAAAAACAAAAGAGATGAAGTTGTACTTGCAAGCAAAGGTGGTATGAACCCAATGCCATCACCTACCAACACAAAAGTAGCACAAAGGGTTAATGAAGGGCCAAATAAGTCCGGTTTATCTTCTGTCCACATAAAAAGATCAGTCGAAGAAAGCTTGAGTAGATTAAACACAGATTATATTGACTTATATCAAACACACATTTTTGATCCATATACCAATCAAGAAGAAACCTTGAGAGCACTTGATGACTTAGTCTCAGATGGAAAAATAAGGTATATAGGTTGTTCTAACTATATGGCATGGGAATTAATTGAAGGTATTCATGTTTCTAAAAAATATGGATGGGCAGAGTTTATGACAATTCAGCCAGAATTCTCTATGTTTGAAAGAGAGCCTGAATCTGAGTTAATATATGCATGTGAGAAATATAATGTAGGAATACTACCTTATTTCCCTCTAGCTTCAGGTTTCTTAACAGGGAAATATAAAAGAAACTCTATCCCTGAAGGAGGNAGATTATCTTCAGGGAGTCATTCAGCTTGGAGTGAAAAATGGTTAACTGAGAAAAACTTTAATATAGTTGAAAATCTAGAAAAATGGGCATCAAATAAAGGAATTACCATGGTTCAATTAGCATTTTCCTGGTTGTTAGCGAAAAAACCTGTCTCTTCTGTAATTGCAGGAGCTACAAGTAAAGAACAAATTGACTCCAATATTACAGGTTCAGGTATAGAAATAACAAATACAGAACTAGAAGAACTAAATCGTATTTTACCTGAAAGAAATGAAGCAGGAATAGGCAATATTCCTAGAAGGATTCAGAATACACCTTAATTTTTTTCCAAATAACTCATAGCGGCCAATACCCCACCAGATTTATGGTCAATTTCAGATAGAGACAATCCCATTTCAACTGCTGAAAGTGTTCCTAAAAGCATAGGGTCATTAAAATCTCCAAGATGGCCTATTCTTACGATTTTTCCAGCCCATCTTCCAAGCCCTGTTCCTAAGGATGTATTAAATTTATCTAGAATTATTTTTCTTAAATTATCTGCGTTTACATTGTCTTTAAATAATAAGCTCGTTAAAGAATTAGAATGTTCATCATTATTTAAAGGTAATAATTCTATGCCCCATGATTTTACAGCTTCTCTTGTAGCTTTAGCATGCCTTTCATGTCTATTAAAAATATTATCTAAACCTTCTTCTTCCATTAACCTTAAAGCTTCTTGCAATCCAAAAAGTATATTTGTAGAAGGAGTGTATGGAAAAAATCCATTTATATTTGTTTTAACCATTTCACCCCAATCCCAATATGATCTTTTATAATCATTTTTCAAAGAAACATCTAATGCCTTTTGGCTAATAAAATTAAAAGCTATACCAGGTGGTAACATTAGTCCTTTTTGAGAACCTGCTACTGTAACATCAACCATCCAATCATCATGATAATAATCTATAGATCCTAAAGATGAAATTGTGTCAACCATTATAATTGAAGGGTGATTAATTGATTTTATTTCTTTTATTGTTGAAGGTATTTTACTTGCAACTCCTGTAGATGTTTCGTTATGAACTAAACAAACAGCTTTAATTTCGTGCTTTTTATCATTTTTTAATATTTCAATTATTTTATTTGAATCAACTCCAGTTCTCCAATCACTTTCTAAATATATAACTTCAAAACCAAGTTTCTCTGCCATATTTTTCCACAGACTTGAAAAGTGTCCTGTGTCATACATTAAAATCTTATCTCCGTCTGAAAGAATATTTACAAGAGCTGCTTCCCAAGCACCTGTTCCTGAAGAAGGAAAAATTATTGGAATAGAATTTTGACCCTTTACTACTTTTTTTATATCTTCAAGTATCCTTGAAGTCATATCTGAAAATTCTGGGCCTCTATGATCTATAGTAGGATTACTTATAGCTCTAAGGACACTATCTGGNACATTNGTAGGTCCAGGTATTTGTAAAAAATGCTTTCCAGTTTGCAATATTCTTCTCCTAATTGGTTTCTTAGATAATCATTATTATATATATCTAAAAAATAATATATATTATAAGAAATCAATCTATTATAAAAATATCATAAATGACTTCATCTATACTAATTCAAGTTATGATTACATGTTTATTAGGAGCTAGTTCTCCAGGTCCAAGCTTAGTTTTAGTATCAAAAAATGCTATTNCAAATGGTAAGTTTAGCGGCACATTAACTGGTTTTGGCCATGGGCTAGGAATTTTTATTTATGCATTTATCTCAATTCTTGGCTTAGGATTAATACATAGTATAAGTNCAAAAATTATTGATTTCATAACAATCATATTAGTTGTTTATCTACTATATTTAGCATTCAAAATATTTAATGAAAAAAAAACAGAAGAAGAAAAGATAAGTAAAAAAATTTTATTACAAAATTTTTTTGATGGTTTTTTAATATGTTTCTTTAATCCTAAAATTACAATTTTCTTTTTTGCAATTTTTTCTCAATTTATTACTACTGAGCTAAGTCTTTTTGATAAATTTTACTTAGCCAGTATAGCTTCTATAATTGATTTTTTTTGGTATACATTTGTATCTATAATAGTAGGNAACTCAACGATTAGAGGTTTATTGAATAAAGGAACTTTTTTAAATAAAATTTCTTCAATTATATTTGTAATAATTTCTATTTTCATATTAGTAAAAATTTTCAATTTTTAATTCTGGGAAACTCTACAAAATAATAAAATTTTATCTTATTTATTAAATTTAAAATTTCTGGGAAAAAACACTTGATTTTATAAAAAAGTATAATATTATCTTTATGTCTTAAGATATTTATTTAGAATTATAAATTTNGTAAAACAAAGGTTATAATCTTCTCAAGCTATCGGCGACGAGAGGTTTGAAAAGTTTTTTTAGAAATAAAAAAAATACTAAATAGAAATTTCAAGACTAAAGAAGCCCACTTCTTTAAACTGGTTGTTGCTCAGGCAGTTACTCTGGAGGTGGGTTTTTTATTTTAATTTATTTTGATAATAAATTTCAATTGACATATATATTGTTAAGATAAAAAAAATGATCTATCCTAACCATATCTAAAAACAAAAAAATAAATTTTGTCACTAAAAAAAAATATAACTGCATATTCTGTTCTAGACTTCTCACAATGTCAGTATAAAACTTGGTTAGATTATATTGAAAAACCTAAAAGTTATCCTAAAAATATAGATCCATGGTTAGAAATAATTCGAAAAATAGGAATTGAGCATGAAAAATCTTATCTTGAGGACTTAAAAAAAACAAATTCAGTTTATGAAATAGAAGACTATTTAGATTTTTCTGAAAAAGAAAAAGAAACTGATGAAGCAATAAGAAAAGGAATAGATATAATTTATCAACCTTTTTTAAAGTATAAAAACTATACAGGATCTCCAGATTTTTTGGTTAAAAATAAAAATATATATGAGCCATGGGATGTAAAATCTGCATTCAAATTAAAGCCTGAAAATATTCTTCAAATTTGTCATTATTCTTATATTTTAAATAAAAAATTTAATCTGATGCCTGAGTATGGAAAAATAATCCTACGAGATAGATCNGTTGAGGAAATAGAAATCAATAAGTTTTATGATTATTTCTGTAGTATAAATGAAAGAATCAAAGGTTTTATTACAGGGCAAAAAAAAGAACCATATCCATCAAAATGTAATTTATGCAATATTTGTGAATATAAACTATTTTGTGAAAATATTTGGAAAAAAGATGATCACTTGAATCAAGTTGCAAATATTTCAAAGAAACAAATAAATATTTTAGAAAAAAATAATATATCAACTTTAAACCAATTATCAATCACAAATAAAAAATCAGAAATAAAAGGTATAAATAAAAATTCATTAGAATTACTGATAGATCAATCCAAATTACAAAGAGAATATTTAAAGAACAAAAAACTTGATTATCAAATCATATTTAATCGTAAAAAAAATTTTAGTGATCCCTCTAAAATAATTGGGTTTGAATTGCTTCCAAAATCTGATTCTAACGATCTATTTTTTGACATAGAAGGATATCCAATGTATTTTGACTCTTCATATAATTCTTCTGGATTAGAATATCTTTTTGGAGTNTTCTATAAATCTTTTGATAAATATGTGTTTAAAAAATATATTGCAACTAATTACTTAGAAGAAAAAAAAGCTTTTGAAGAATTAGTAGATTTTTTTTATTCTCACCTTAGAAAATATAAAAATTCACATATTTATCACTATAACTCCTATGAAGAAACTGCTTTGAAAAAACTTTCTCAAAAATATGAAACAAAAATCGCTGAAGTAGACTTTATTCTTAGAGAAAGAAAATTAATTGACCTTTATAAAGTAGTGAAAGATTCAGTAATATTGTCAACTGAAAACTATAGATTAAAAACTATTGAAAAATTTTACAAATTAGATAGAGAAGAAGATATAGCATCAGGGCAAGATAGTCTTGTAGCATTTGAAAAATATCTTGAATCTGGACATGATGAAATTTTAGAAGAAATTATCAAATATAACGAACAGGATTGTAAGTCACTAATTTATCTCCAAGAATGGCTCATCAAAATCAAACCAAAAGATATAGAAATATCTAAAACAACGACCGCTCAAGAATTATCTGAAAGTGCGATCAAACAAAAAGAACAAGAAAATGAAGTTGATGAAAAAATAACTCAATTAGAAGAAACAAATGAAGATATAAAAAGCATTTTAAGGCAATTGAACTTTTATAACAGGAAAGAACAAAGATCCGATTGGTGGAATCATTTCTCAAACATAGAAAAGGATACTGAAGATTTAATTGAAGACAGTAATTGTATAGGAGGTTTAAGAAAGGTATCAGAAATAGAAACAGGATCTAATAAGATAATTAATTTAGTATATCCTGATCAAATAACAAAAATGAAAACAGGAGATTCTGTTTTAGATCAAGATGGTATAAACAGAATATTAATAACAAAAATTGATTATTCGAAAAATNAAATTTCAATTAGATTAAGAAAAGATAAATCAATTCCATCATCACTAACACCTTCAACTCCACTTAATACTAGAACGATAGATAATGCCGTATCAGACTTTATAAAAAATTATGATTATGAAAATTCATATCCCGCAATAAAGGACTTTCTAAGTAGAAATAATTCTAGATATAAAAATCAGGTAGTTATAGAAGATNCTTCGATAGAATCTATATCAAAAAAAATCAAGAATTTAAATAACTCATATTTAGTAATTCAAGGTCCTCCAGGTACAGGTAAAACNTATACTACATCTCGGGTAATTGTAGATCTAATAAAAAACAAATTTNGAGTTGCTATAGTCTGTCACTCGCATAAAGCAATATTAAATTTAGTACAAGCTATAGATGAGNATGCATCAAATATAGGCTTCGAATTTAATGGNGCATACAATCCTGGATCAAGAAAACTAGAAAATGATTTTTTTAATATAGAAATTACAAATACTAGTAAAATCGATTCTAAGAATTATGATTTAATTGCTGGAACAGCTTGGGCTTTATCAAATTCTAAACATAGAGAGAATAGTGAAAAATTTAAAAATTTTGATTATATTTTTTTTGATGAAGCAGGCCAAATAAGTATTTCAAAATTAATTGCATCCTCAATGTCTTCAAAAAACATCGTTATGATAGGNGACCACATGCAGCTTCCTCAACCATCAACAGGAAATATTGAAGGAGAGTCATCATTATCCCCTATTGAATATATATTAAAAGAACAAAATACCATAAGCGATGATAAAGGAATATTCTTATCAAAAACATATAGAATGCATGAGAATGTCTGTGATTTTATTTCAAATAGTTTTTATGAAAAAAGGCTAATGAGTGATAGTAGCACTCAAAATCAAAGTATTATATCTGATGAAAAAGAAATACCTAACGGAATATATTTAATAAGCCCTAATCATTCAGGATTTTCAGTTCAGAATGATATAGAAGTAGGGTATGTAAAAAATATATATCAAAAGCTTATTAATAAAAAATGGAGAGATAGAAATAATGAAATAACTAAAATATCAAGCAAGGACATTTTAGTTATTAGCCCTTTCAATGCCCAAGTAAACTTGATAAAGCAAAGTTTAGGAGAGGATGCAAAAGTAGGGACTATAGATAATTTTCAAGGTCAAGAGGCTCCTATAGTAATTATTTCTTACGTATCTTCAAATCCAGAAAATATTCCAAGAGGCTCAGATTTTTTCTTTGATTTTAGAAGATTAAACGTTTCATTATCTAGAGCAAAAAGTCTAGCTATAATAATATTTAACAAAGAATTATTGGAATATCATTGTAATACAGTTGAAGATATGGAAAGACTCAATTTCTTTTGCCGGATTACTGGTTTTGAAAATAAGTTAGAAATCAATTAATGTTTAGAAGTCCATTACTGAGTGAACATCAATCCCTAATTCTTTTAGTTTTTTATCTCCAGCTAAATCAGGAAGATTAATTATAAAGCCTGCACCTACAATATTTTTTGATTCAAATTTTTCAACTAACTCAATTGCAGCAATAGCAGTACCTCCAGTAGCTAGTAAATCATCTATAATCAAAAGATTTTTATGACCGTCTAAAGCATCCTTATGTATATGCATTTCTGTAGACCCATATTCTAAATCAAAAGAAACGCTATATGTTTCATGAGGTAACTTATCTGGTTTTCTCAAAGGTATAAATGCTGCATTTAACTTATATGCTATTGCTCCCGCAATAATAAATCCTCTTGATTCAATACTAAGCACTGCATCTATATTTTTATCTATCCATGGTTCTGTCATTTTATCTATTAACTCAGAAAAAACATCTGGATCTTTTAATAATGTAGTAATATCTCTATACTTAATTCCCTTAATTGGAAAATCTAAGATTGTCCTTATATGTTCTTTCATAAGAAAAATACTTCTTTCTTATAATTAATNGTTTGGCACGCCCGGNNGGATTCGAACCCCCGACCCTCTGGTTCGAAGCCAGATGCTCTATCCAGCTGAGCTACGGGCGCATAATGGGGTGGGCGGAGGGGATCGAACCCTCGATCTACCGGGTCACAGCCGGTCGTATTAACCACTTTACCACGCCCACCATGTTGAATATGCTTGCTAGTGATTAGATGGTCCTTTACCTACAGATTTTCGATATTCATTNATCATTGTACTAGTTGGTGGATAATATTTACCCGGAACAACGTTTTCTTTAAGAATTTTTTCCTTAATGTAAGCTTCAGCGCCTTCATGATCTTCCACCCATTCTATACATTCTTCAGCAAACCATGATGGAACAACTACTACTCCATCATTATCACCTACAACAATATCTCCAGGTCTTACTAGTACACCTCCACACTGGATATCTATATTTTCTTCAGCNGGTTCAGCCCATGGCCTTCCTCCATATGGAGTCCTTTCTTGTGCATAAACTATTAGGTCATAATTTTCTTCATTTAAAACATCCAAATCTCTTATAGCTCCATCAGTNACAATCCCAGCAGCCTTATTCATTTTTAATAGAAGTAATTTTACGTCTCCTCCAATAGCAGCATATTTAGCTCCCATCATATCAGCAACCAANACGTCATCTTCTCCACATCTGGACATAGCCAACATCTCTGGAGACTTCTCCCCTATTTTTGTTTCAGAATCAATATCAGGCCTAGGAGGTAAAAATCTTAGAGTTCTAGCTCTTGCAGCTAATCTCTTGTTTGGAGTCATTACTTTAACATTTTCCATAAATGGCAAAGGTACTCCTAGATAATTATTTAAACATGACCAAACAGTTGCAACAGGCACTTTCTTAAATCTCTCAAGTATGTCCTTACTTACCTCTGTAGCTTTATATGATCTTTCCATTTATTCCCTCTTATTTTTCAAAAATATACGCTAATTCTATCAATAATCTAGTTGGGATCCCAGTAGCACCTTTATTATGCCAACCTTCATTGGAACTTGTCATTGAATTCGCTGCAATATCTAAATGCACCCAAGGAATATCTCCTACAAAATGGTTTATAAAATGTGCGGCAGTAATTGTTCCTGCTAATCTACCTCCTGTATTTTTAATATCAGCTATTGATGAATTATTTTGTTTTTTGGATACTGAATCCAAAGGAAGCTGCCAAACGAAATCTCCTGACTTTTCTCCTGCAATCTTTACNTTCTCCATAAAATCTTCATCATTAGAAAAAGCAGAAATATTTCCTTTTCCTAAACCAATAGAAGCTGCTCCGGTCAAAGTTGCTACATCTATTATAAATTTAGGATCAAAGGTCTTTGCGTAAGTGATTGCATCAGCTAGTGTTAACCTTCCTTCAGCATCAGTATTTTCAACTTCAATAAAAGTTCCATCCATTGCTTCAACTACATCACTTGGTCTTTGAGCTGAGCCACTTGGCATATTTTCAGTAGCCAAACATAAAACATCTATATTTACATTAATACCCAAATTTGCGATAGCATTTATTGACGCTATTACAGATGCTGCACCACCCATATCTCCTTTCATAGAAAACATAGAACCAGATGGCTTTAATGACAAACCTCCACTATCGAATGTTATAGCTTTTCCAATATACCAATANGAACTATCTTNAGGTAAAGGCTTGTATGATAAATGTATTAANTTGGGCTCTTCTATTGAACCTTGAGAAACTCCTAAAAATGCATTCATTCCAAGTTTTTGACATTGATCTTTATCAAGAATTTTACAACTCAAATTCTTATTNGAAAAATCTAATGCAATTTCAGATAGTTTAGTTGGAGNTAGAAAATTAGCTGGTTCATTTACTAAATTTCTTGCAATTTTTTCAGCTTCAGATTTTTCAAAGGATTTATTAACAATCTTAGAAGTTTCTAATTTTGAATCAGAACAAGTAATTTCAAAAAAGTTTTTTTTCTTAGATTTCTTGTTTTTATATTTATCAAAATTATAATTTCCAAGAAAAAAGCCTTCCATTAAAGATTCAATGACAGTTTCTNTATCATCATAAAAACTTAAAGAATCTACAAAAAAATTGACCCCTTCTACTTTAGAATTTAAAAAATATCTTCCAAGTGCACCAGCAGATTTTCTAATAGAGTTTGTATCTGACTTTTTCGCATCCCCTAAACCCAAGCAAATAATTCTAAGGTATTTAAAATCAGGGAATAAACTTTTTGGAGTATGCAAAATTGTTATTTGACCATCTGAAGAAAGATCTTCATTCTTTAGAGTATCTTGAAATAATTTATTAGCATTAGCATCAGCCAAATCCAAGGCAAAGTCTTCATGTTTTATAACTGGAACTATTAAAGTTTCAGATTGATTTTTGTCGTTTATATTATTAAAGTGTGNTATTTGATTTTTAGACATAACTATTCTTTACTAGTTTATTTTTTAATACATTATATCTTTTATTTTTTTGATTTATTTATTTATTTATTTATAAAAAATGCATATAAAAAAGTGTTTTTTTCATCTTATTTTTTGAATTTGTTCAAAACTTTAACTGAAAAAGTTCAAAAATAAGTACTTTGGTACCTTGTTTATTGAATATATAAATATTAAATTCATAGTTATATTCATAAATTACTGGGGGGTAAAAAATGAAAAACATAAATTCGGTAAAAGTTGTAAGTGATGGTTCCTATTTATTAGATGGAGGTCCATTTTTTGGTCCTGTTCCAAAAGTTTTATGGGAAAAACAAGCTAAGCCTGACAGAAAAAACAGAGTT
>PASM01000022.1 GCA_002711965.1 Chloroflexota bacterium
GATGATACAAACAATCATATGCACCTAACATTTCTTCTCTAGAAAGAGATCTTTTTCCTTCCTTAACAGAATTTAAATCATCAACGATTATGCTTCTTTTAAGGTTTAAAGTATCTGAAAGATGTGGTATTACGCATTTATCTAAAAATATATTAAGGTCAGGCCTATTTTGGTAAGCAGCAACATTTTCCCAAATTCCACTTAGTAATTTACTGAAATTCAACTGCATACAATTTGTTACTGCATCATAATAAAAATCAGGTTCTTCAAGTGATCTTACACCAAGAGTGAAAGCAAAATCCATATATGCCTGCTCGTAACTCATTCCAGTTGCAAACTCAACTTCTTTAGCTATACAGTCCATCTTTTCTAAGCTGTCATCGCTATAAATCAATTTAAAGTTGATAAATGGACCAATAGGAACTTCATCGGGTGAAGGTGGTTGCCAACTGAAAGTATCTCCAAATATATTTGCTACAGGGCCTTGTCCAACTTGTCCAAACAAATCCTGTAATCCAGTTTGATTGTTTTCTTCTTCTTGTCTTTTTCTCTCTTCTTCTAGTAATTGAAGCTCAATCTCTGCCTGTTGCTTTGCTCTTAGTAATTCTTCTTCAGCCCTTGCTCTATCAGCCTCTCTTCTAATTTTTTCAGCTTCTTCGTACAATCTTTGAGTTTCTTTATCTGCTTCCCATTGAGCATTATGAAATGGGCCACCTGGTTGAACTAAAGGAGAATCTACAGTAAAAAATTGATATTTACATTGTATATATTGCCTGCCTGGGCCTTGATTCAGATTCCCTCTAAATAAAATATATGTAACTTTTGCTTTTGGGTCCAAATTATAAAAGTTAGTAACTTTTTGCCCCCAAAGCCCTAAAGACCCTGCTTCTGCTACATAGCTATTATCTATGTATGCTGAATCATAATTTATATAATCTACCTCAGGGTTCCGACATCCCTGAAACCAAATACCTTGACCTTCATAAAATTCTACTGGAGCTACAGTGCTTGTCATTATCTCGACACTCGTATCTAAGCTAATTTCACAGAAAACCTCACCTGTTCCTGGGTTATTTCTGCACTCAGATTCTTCAAACAACAAATCTCCACTTGTTGAAGGCATTTGTGCATGTATATTATTATTATTTATTCCTGAGTAAAGGAAAAATAACGATATTAGAGTTGCCGTTATGATTTTTTTTATAATTGAACTAATCATAGAATTTTTTATTCTTAATAGATTTTACACTAATTACAAAAACCCCGTTTATATGCTGGTGGGCGATACAGGACTTGAACCTGTGACCTCGTCGATGTCACCGACGCGCTCTAGCCAGCTGAGCTAATCGCCCAAAAGTTTTTTATTGATTATTCTTCAGTTTTTTCTTCAGGTTCGATGTCTTCTTCAGGCTCGTTCTCAGAATCTTCTTCGATATTTAGTACACTATCTAAATCTAATTCTTCTGATTTATCTTTTTCAGAATAGTTATCATTTTCTAAGTTCAATAAACCTAATATATCTTCATTAGAGTCGGATCCATTGCTTCCTCCAGAATCATCATCGCTGGCAATTGCTGCTAATGCTTCTTCAAACGTTGCAGGAGCTTCAGTCAATCCGCTTAGGCCTTTGCCTTCAGTNGAGGCTCTATTAGGATCTATTCCTAATAATTCTAATCCTTCTGGGGATTNATCCATTCTTGCNGGAATTAATCTACCAATGATTACATTTTCTTTAAGCCCTGAAAGTTGATCGACAGACCCATTAACAGCAGCTTCTGTTAGAACNCTTGCTGTTTCTTGGAAACTTGCAGCTGCCAAGAAAGAATCTGTTACCAAGGATGCTCTTGTAACACCTAGTAATACAGGAATNGCTTCTGCTGTTTCTTTATTTTCACTAATCATAGTTCTGTTTAGTTCTTCAAAATCAACCTTATCCATTAGTTCTCCTGGTAAAAGGCCGCTATCTCCTGCATTTTCAATTCTTACTTTTCNGAGCATTTGTTTTANGATAACTTCAATGTGTTTATCATGAATATGAACACCTTGAGACCTATATACCGCTTGAACTTCATTCACTAAGTATGTTTGAACTTCTTCAACTCCTTGGATTCTTAATATTTCATGAGGGTTTTTAGGACCAGATGTAATAGGATCTCCTGATTCTATTTTTTGGCCATCAGAAACCAATACCTCTGAAGCTGCAGGGATTGCATATTCTCTCTCATTCTCATCTTCCCAAGTTATAGTAATTTCATTTTTTGCGACTGTTACTATTCCTTCGTAAGGAGCGACTATNTCTTTNGATATTTCTTCAAAATTATCTTCTTTTTTTAATTTTGCGACTAGAGATTTTTTTATAGATACTATAGGTTCTCCAACACCGATTCTTTGCCCTGTTTTTACAGCAGCTCTATGAGTTTCAGGTATTTGAGTAGTTACAGAATTCTTTTCTGTATTNGATACTCTAACGACTCTTAATTCTCCTACGTTACCTAAATTAACTATTCCAGAAATCTCAGATAATATTGAGACCCCTTTAGGAATTCGAGCTTCAAAAAGTTCTATTACTCTTGGTAAACCGGACGTAATATCTAAACCGGCAATTCCACCTGTATGGAAAGTTCTCATAGTAAGCTGTGTTCCTGGCTCTCCAATTGATTGAGCAGCTATAATCCCTACAGCTTCTCCCATCAATGAAGGTTCTCCAGTTGCTAGAGATGCTCCATAACATTTTTGAGAAATTCCTTTTTTAGCAGTTGATGAAAGAGGTGAATAGCACCACACTTCTTCAATTCCTAAAGCTTCTATTTCTNTTGATAGTGCAGGAGAAATCAAAGTGTCTGTATCAACAATCACTTCTCCTGTTTCAGGATGAGTAACAGGAAGAGAAGGGTATCTGCTAACAATTCTTTCTGCAAGGGTAGACCCCATGTTGTTATCTTCTTTTTGAATTTTTATACCTACCGCATGTTCATCATCTACGGTATTTATGATTAAATCTTGAGCTACATCAGCTAAACGTCTAGTTAAGTATCCAGAGTCAGCAGTTCTTAGCGCAGTATCAGCAAGACCTTTCCTAGCTCCGTGAGTNGAAATGAAATATTCCATAACTGAAAGTCCTTCAGCAAAAGATGATCTGATTGGAAGCTCAATAATTCTTCCTTTAGGATCTGACATCAGTCCCCTCATTCCAGCCATTTGCTTAATTTGAGCAAGGTTTCCTTTTGCACCAGAGTCTGCCATTGAATAAATTCCAGCATAGTTAGGTAAAGAATCAGAAACCGCNGCTTCCATTTTTTTAGAAACATCTTCCCATACGTTTATTGAACTTTGGTATCTTTCTACTTGAGTGATCATTCCTTCCATATACTGTTCATCAAGTTTTCTTATTTTTTGATCAGCAGATGAAAGCAAAGATTGTTTTTGAGGAGGAGTAACAATATCTTTAATCGCAATTGTAGTTCCTGAAACAGTTGCATATTTGAATCCAATATCCTTAATGTCATCTAATACTACAGTTGTTACATCTTTTCCAAGTAAACCATAGCAGTCTGAAACCAATTCTTCGATTAATGCTTTTGTAAATTGCTGATTTCTGAACCCTAATTCTTCAGGAATTATTTCATGCCATATTAATCTTCCAACGGTTGTTTCCAAATATTCTTCATTAATTTTAATTTTTATAGGCTCTCTTAATGCTAGGCTTTCTACTTCATGGGCAAAAATAGCAGATTCTCTAGTATCGAAAGTAGGTAATTTTTCCTTATCTTCAGCTTCTTCCATGCCTGTTAGATAATAAATACCAAGAACCATATCTAAGTTTGGAGCAACAATAGGTTCACCAGATCTCGGTGCTAACATGTTGTTTGTTGATAGCATGATTTTTTTTGCTTCAAGAACAGATTCTTTTGATAAAGGAACATGAACTGCCATTTGATCACCATCAAAGTCAGCATTAAATGCAGTACATACTAGAGGATGCAATTGAATTGCTGAACCTTCAACAAGGACAGGCTGAAATGCTTGTATTCCAAGTCTGTGCAAAGTAGGAGCTCTATTAAGTAATACAGGGTGGTCTTTTATAACCTCTTCTAATATATCCCATATTTCAGGCTGAGATCTTTCAGCTAATCTTTTTGCAGATTTTATGTTATGAGCATAACCCTTAACAACTAGTGAATTCATAACAAAAGGCTTAAATAGCTCTAGTGCCATTTTTTTTGGTAATCCACATTCGTAAAGCTTCAATTGAGGTCCAGAGATAATCACAGATCTTCCTGAATAATCAACTCTTTTTCCTAGTAGATTTTGTCTAAACCTTCCTTGTTTACCTCTTANAAGATCTGTTAAAGATTTTAGTTTATGATTATGAGAACCTAATATTGGACGCCCTCTTCTTCCATTATCTATAAGAGCATCAACAGCTTCCTGAAGCATTCTCTTTTCATTTCTAATTATGATTTCAGGAGCCTGTAAATCTAGNAGATGCTTTAATCTGTTGTTTCTGTTAATAACTCTTCTGTATAGATCATTTAGATCTGAAGTTGCAAATCTTCCACCATCTAGTTGAACCATAGGGTGGAGTTCTGGNGGAAGAACTGGAAGNACAGTTAAAACCATCCATTCAGGTTTATTTCCACTTTGCTTAAAACTTTCAATTACTCTTAATCTTTTGATAGCCTTTTTTCTTCTTTGTCCAGAGGTTTGTCTAATCTCGTCAATTAGTTGATTGGTTGCTTTTTCTAAGTCAAATTCTTTTAAGATTTTTAGAATTGCCTCTGCTCCCATTTCAGCTACAAAAACAGGTCCATATTTATCTCTATATTCTCTATATTTTGCTTCAGTCAATAGTTGCATAACGTCTAAAGCTTCTAGTTCCTCAATTCTTGTTTCTGTAAGGTCTTGTTCTTCTTCAATTAAGTCTTCATATTTACTATTTAAAATTTCTTTTAGTTTTTCAGGATCTTTAAGCTCAGATTTTTTAACTTTTACTTCTAGTCTTTCAAGCTCTTGCTGTATTTCTCCTGAACTTAAAATTTCNTCAAGTCTTTTCTTTGTTTCTTCAATTTTTTGTTCCATATCCTGTTTGAAAAAATTGATTGCATCTAANTTTTCATCATTATTAANTGAAGTGACTATATATTGAGCAAAGTACAAAACNCTTTCAAGGTTTTTAGGCGATACATCCAACAGAAGGCCTAATCTGGAAGGAGTNCTTTTTGAGAACCAAATATGCGCAACNGGAGCNGCGAGTTTGATGTGCCCCATTCTTTCTCTTCTTACTTTAGCTCTTGTTACTTCAACTCCACATCTATCACAAATAACACCTTTATATCTTATTTTTTTGTATTTTCCACAGTAACATTCCCAGTCCTTTGTAGGTCCAAAAATCTTTTCACAAAAAAGCCCGTCTTTTTCAGGCCTTAATGTTCTATAGTTAATAGTTTCAGGCTTTGTAACTTCTCCNTAAGACCAAGCTCTTATTTGCTCGGGTGAAGCAAGTGAAATTCTGATTGAATTAAAGTCTGATGATGATNTAGTTGTCATTATTTTTCTCCTTATTTAATATTTCTAAGTAAATTTAGAAAATTAATTTTTTTCCTCTTCAGTGTCTTCNNGTGCAGCATCTTCNTCTTCGCTTGAANTTTTTGCGTCAACTTNATCTGTTTCAGGAAGGCTTATTTCTATTTCTTCGTCTTTATCTTCTGAGTCATCAACATTAGAGGCTTCTCCATCTATTATGTTCTCAGTACCTTCTTCATCGAGCTCTAAATCTGAATCTTCATCAAATTCTGAAATATCTAGCATGTCATTCCAATCAATTTCCCCTGTAGAACCACCTTTTCCTTGAGGTAATTCTTCAGATAAGCTTTTGNTCAACAATTCAATTGATAAACCAAGCCCTTGAAGTTCTTTTAATAATACGTGGAACGATTCAGGGACACCTGGTTGAATAACTTGTTCTCCTTTGACGATAGCTTCATAAGTTTTTACCCTTCCTACAACATCATCAGATTTAATCGTNAACATTTCTTGAAGAGTATAAGCNGCNGAATATGCTTCTAATGCCCATACTTCCATTTCTCCAAATCTTTGNCCACCGAATTGAGCCTTACCACCCAGTGGCTGTTGAGTTATCAAAGAATAAGGNCCTGTAGATCTTGCATGAATTTTATCTTCAACAAGGTGAATTAGTTTCATCATGTAAACGCTTCCAACTGTTACTTGATTTTCAAATGCTATACCTGTTTTTCCNTCAAAAACTTTTTGTTTTCCAAAAATTGGAGCAGACATTTTCTTTTCTCTTGAAATTTCAAGAGCTTTTTGCATTAGGCCTGTAGGTTTTAAGTTATCAATTTTTTCTCCTGCTACTTCTTGTAACCATATAGATAAACATGCATCTCTTGCTACTCCTTGATTTGAGGCAGCGTCGCTCCATAGTTTATCCCTTTGATAACCCCTTTCTTCCAACCACTCATCTACAATTTCCCAATCTATATCACTTTCCTCAGATGTAGTATCATCAATAGCATTTGATTCAGTAACAAACCATGCTCTGGCTAAGTGATCTTCAATAATTACATCGTTAGCACCGTCGAAAACGGGGGTCCTTGCTTTAAAACCTAATATTTTCGCAGCCCAACCTAAATGCGTTTCCATTATTTGCCCAAGATTCATTCTACTTGGTACACCAATTGGATTTAAAATAATATCTATNGGAGTACCATCCTCTAGGTAAGGCATATCTTCCCTAGGTAAAACTCTTGATACAACCCCTTTGTTACCATGCCTTCCAGCCATTTTGTCACCTTGGGTAATTTTTCTTGTATGAGCAATCCATACTCTCACAATTTTTTGTACACCAGGTAAAAGTTGATCTCCATTTTCTTTAGTTAGAATTTTTACATCTATTACTTTTCCATGTTGACCATGAGGAACTCTAAGAGAACTATCTTTAACATCTCTTGCTTTTTCACCGAAAATAGCTCTTAGCAATTTTTCCTCAGCAGTTAACTCTGTTTCTCCTTTTGGAGTAATTTTTCCAACTAGTATATCTCCTTGATTTACTCTAGCTCCAATTCTGACTATACCTTCTTGATCTAAGCTAACCAATGCTTCTTCCCCAACATTNGGAATATCTCTTGTGATTTCTTCTGGGCCNAGCTTTGTATCTCGTGCTTCAATCTCGTGTTTTTCAATATGGACCGATGTAAACCTATCATTTCTTACTAAGTCTTCGTTCAAGACAATTGAGTCTTCATAATTTAATCCTTCCCAACTCATGAATGCAACTGTAAGATTTTGNCCTAAAGACAATTCTGCTCCATCTGTTGAAGTAGAATCAGCTAGTGGTTGTTTAAACTCTACTTTTTGTCCCTTTTTTACTACAGGGATTTGATTGATACATGTACCCTGATTTGACCTTCTGTACTTATACATTTCATGCACATGATCATTTCCATCAAGGTCTGTAACGATAACTCTGTCGGCATTTACACTTGAAACAATTCCTTCTGCCCTAGATTCAATTACCTGACCAGAATCGATAGCAACCCTTCTTTCCATTCCTGTACCAACAAGAGGAGCTTGTGGTTTTATACATGGAACTGCTTGTCTCTGCATATTTGATCCCATCAAAGCTCTGTTTGCATCATCATGTTCTAAAAATGGAATCAGTGCTGTTGAGACAGATACAATTTGCATTGGAGATACATCCATGTAATCAATATTTTCTGGAGTTTCGTGTGCAAAACCTTCTTCTTCTCTTACCTCAACCTGAGTTGATACAATTTGCCCTTTTCCGTCAACTTGCGTAGTTGCCTGTCCAATTCTAAAGTCTTCCTCAATATCTGCGGTCATATATGATACATCTTTTTCATTAGATGAAGGAAAAGGAACAACTTCAATTTTCCTTTTAGAAAGATTTGATATTTCTTCAAATGCTTGTTTGCTTATAGCTTTGCCAGACTCAACCAAAACCTTTCCTTTATCGTCCTTAATATCATCAGAAGGAATTCTTCCTATAATATCTTCACTTTTGCTATCACATTCATTTAGAACTTTTCTATATGGAGTTTCAATAAATCCAAATTCATTAATTCTTCCAAATGTAGAAAGAGAACCTAATAATCCAATGTTTGGTCCTTCAGGGGTTTCGATTGGGCAAATTCTTCCGTAATGCGAATGGTGAACGTCTCTTACATCAAAACCTGCTCGATCTCTTGAAAGACCACCTGGCCCTAATGCTGATAGCCTTCTTTTATGCGTCAATTCAGCTAATGGATTAGTTTGGTCCATAAATTGAGATAATTGAGATGCTCCAAAAAATTCTCTTAATGCTGATACTATAGGCCTAATATTAATTAGTGCTGCAGGAGTTGTGTTACTAGGATCAATTTGTGTTGACATTCTTTCTTTCACAACTCTTTCCATTCTTACTAATCCAACCCTAATTTGGTTTTGNATTAGCTCTCCGACACCTCTTACTCTTCTATTNCCTAGATGATCTATATCATCTTTTCTTACTTGTCCATTATTTATCTGAATTAATCTACNGATGATCCCAATAATATCTTCTTTTGTTAATGTTCTATCTTCAGCAGGTACATTTTGATCAATTTTTGCATTTAACAATTTAGTACTTAGTTTGTGCCTTCCAACTTTTCCAAGGTCATACTTTTTAGGATCAAAGAACATTCCGTCAATAAGATTTTTAGCGTTTTCAACACTTGGTGGCTCACCAGGTCGAAGTCTTTTATAAAACTCAATCAACGCTTCATCTTGAGTAACATCTTTACCTTCTCTTGCTAGAGTAGCTTTTATAAATTTATGCTGAGAATCAACATCTACATTTTTAAATTGATTGATGATTTTTTGGTCAGTATCCCAACCAATAGCTCTAAGCAAAGTTGTAATATTTGCTTTTCTTTTTCTATCAACTTTNACAGAAATAATATCTTTATTAGATGTTTCTAGTTCAATCCAAGCTCCTCGGTATGGAATAAGCTTTGCAGAACAAAGTTCNCTACCAGTTGCAGGATCTGTTTCAGTTGTGAAGTAAGCACCTGGAGATCTTACTAATTGAGAAACAATAACTCTTTCAGCACCGTTAATAATAAAAGTACCTGTTACTGTCATAAGAGGTAAATGGCCAAAGAATAGAACTTGCTCTTTAATCTCTTGAGTCTCTTTAATTACTAATTGAACAGTGATATATAAAGGAGCTTGATATGTAATTTCTCTCTCTCTGCATTGTTCTTCAGTAAATTCAGGCTCTCGAATTTCATGGTCTATTAATCTGACTTCAAATCTTCCACCAGAAAAGTCTTCAATTGGAGAGATTTCTTCAATCAGTTCATTGATTCCGGGTCCTTTCAGCCAGTTAAATGATTCTGTTTGAATTTCTAAAAGATTTGGAACATCTACTACGTTTTCGATTCTATTAAACCATTTTTTATTATCAATACTTGAAGTATTTCTATCTGCTATTACCATCTAATTTCTCCAGTTGCTTTAAAACAAAAAACCCTCTCAACGATTTAGGTCAGCTCGCAGAGCGGGTAAATATATTTTTCTATTATTTTATTATGATAAGATTTTTAAAAAGAATAATCAATAGATTTTCATACATATTTGAAAGGGAAAGAGTTGAATCAATCAAATAAAGAAAATAATAGAGCCTTGATGTATAGCCACCCAACTTGTGGATACTGTGATCTAATGAGAGAAGAGTTGGTGGAAAAATCTATCGATTTTGAAGAAATAGATGTGTCTAAAAATCCAGAAATGTGGAAGGAAGTAGAAAAATTATCTGGNGGAGACAGAATAACCCCTGTACTTGTTCGTACTAATGGAGAAGTAGAAATAGGTTTTAGAGGTATTGGTTGTAACTACAATTCATAACTATTGCCATGATTTCTAAAAAAAGGATACTAATATTTTTTTCAGCTTGTATTTTATTGATTTTTATAGTGTATTTAGCTCTATCTTTATATATAACTACACTTGCCATAAAAGCTACTCGGAAACTTCCTGATAGCAATCCTGCATCTGTAAATTTAAATTTTCAAAATGTTGATTTTTACTCCGAGGATGGAATCAGATTAAATGGATGGTTTGTCCCAAACAAAAACTTGGATACTGTAATTATTATTCATGGAGTTGATGCTAATAAATCTGATGGGTACATATTAGANTTAATGAAAGATACTTATGATATGGGTTATTCAGTTTTTACTTTTGACCTAAGAGCACACGGAGATTCAGGAGGAAAAAATCTAGGCTTAGCATATGAAGAAAAAAAGGACTTAAAGGCTTCTATATTATTTTTGAAACAAGAGTTTGATGTTCAAAATATTGTTTTATATGGAATAAGTTACGGAGGAACAATTGTAATTTCTAATTCTAACTTAGATGAATCTATACAAGGGATAGTTGTTGATAGCCCGTTCTATGATTTGCCAGAATTATTAGCTTCAGAGGTATCAAGTAGAACATTTATACCGGAGTTTTTGGCAAAATTATTGAAATTTGGCATTATTAGAAGTGTTGATTTTTTATATGGAATAAAGACGGATGACATAATTTCAGGGATTGATTCTGTGAATGAATTTAACAGCCCTGTTTTACTATACCATTGTAAAGATGATGAAAGAATTCCCATAAGTCATTCAAATAGAATCAATAAGTTTTTACCTCCTAANAGTGAATATATTATTTATGACAACTGTGACCATGCAAATGGATATGAGGAAAACACTGTAGATTTTAATAAACATTTAGAATCTTATTATAAAAATTCTTTTTATTAGATAAGATTATTTATTTCAATAAGTCTATCTATTTCATATAGGTGTTCTTTAGTTGGCTTTAAACCTGGATTTCTAGAAAAGCTTGACTCTTTACTAAACACGCCTCTTNTGTATAGAACATATTTATTAATCCAGCTTGCTAAACCAAGCCCTTGATTTAANATTTTTATTAATTCAGCGAATCCGCTGTAATGTTTATGTGCTTCTTCTTTTTTTTCATCGTTCCATAGTTTCCAAACCTTAAGGAACATATCTGGTATTACAGAGCTTGGCATTGTTCCTGATGATCCTCTTCTCAGTTCTTCTATAAAGAAAGAGCCTCCTACGCCGCCAAATAATATTAATTTATCTCTTGAGGAATTTTGGTTACAATAATCAAAACGAGGAATAGTTGGAACGCATTCTAGTTTTATATATGATAGATTTTCATGCTTATCGGATAATCTTACTGCAGATTCACCTGAAATAGGAGAATTGCCTTGATCTTGTAAAAATATAGGAATTTTNACAGAATTTGCTACATTTATAAAATGATCTTCAATGACGGCTTGAGGNACACTATCAAAAACAGGTGGTTTTATCATTAATCCTTTTGCACCTAGTTCTTCTGATTTTTTTGAAAGATAAATTGTATATTCTGTACTCTCTTGGCCTGAATTCATAATTATAGGTATTTTGCCTGAAGATCTATCTACTACCGTTTTAAGTAATTTAAACTTTTCATTGTCATTGAGTTTAAATACCTCACTAGCTATTGCTATTCCAATTCCGTGAACGCCTAGCTCTAAAAGCCAGTCTACTTCATTTTCGACTTCTTCAAAAACTATTTCTCCTTTTTTATTAAAAGGTGTTTGAAGTATAGGGAAAACCCCTTTAAAACTTAAATGTCTCATTGCTTTCCTTTTTTATAAATAATCTTTTAGAATTATATCCAGTTCATTTTTATCATCATTGTCTAGACTAGGAGTTGGGTATCTAACGCTTGAAAAATTAGTTATTTTTCTCTGCTTCAATATTTCTTTTCTTATAGAAAGAGAAATGCCTGCAGTATTTTCATATCTAATAAGAGGAAGCCATTTATAAAATAAATTCTTCGCCTCTTCTGTCTTATTTTTTGAAAAAAGATCATATATTTCCACAAGAATTTCTGTGAAAGCAAAACCTGTCATTGTTCCAGATGCTCCTCTCATAAGTTCTTCAAGAAAAAATAGACCTCCTAATCCTCCAAAAATTTTTAAGTCTTTGTTTTTTATTTTTGAAATTTTTGAAATTTTAGATGGAGTAGGAGGATCTTCTAATTTTATTGAGTTGACTTTATCTAAATTTTTATCAAGATCTACCATAAANTTTGGGCTCATATGCACACCAGATTGCTCGGGTAAGTCTTGTATCACTATTTTTGTATCTTTTGAAATAGCGTTATTCACTTCCTCATAGTATCTGAATAGTACACTTTCATTAGGTTTTTTCATTATAGGTGGAGCAAGCATTACTTGTTGCGCACCACTTTTCGAAGCTTTTTTAGCATAATTAGCTGCAAGATATCCGCTTTCAGCACTAACACCCACCGTTAATATTAAAGAAAGTTTTTCCGCCATGGTTGAAATCTCATCAATTAGTAAGTTTCTCTCGGATTCTGAAAGCCTATGTGCTTCACCCATTACTCCTAATAAAACTAATCCTTTACAACCTGAATCTTTTGCAAATTTACAAATATTTTCCATAGATTCTAAATCTATTGTATTTTGATCATTGAAAATAGTTGGCATCATAAAATGCACTCCATTATTTTCCATATTGCCCCCTACAAATTTTTTCTTAATAATACTGCAATTATAGAGAAGATAATTAATAAGATTGCTCTAGGAACTAGAAATTTTATTTTTTCTTTATAATTCAAATTTGTACCCAGAAATCTTTCTACCTATATTTAATACCCTATGATAATTAATATAATTAATTTCTTATAAATATAAACAATTTGGTGAAAAATGACAGAGCAAATATATAATTCAGATGCATATATAAAAGAATTAGATTCTAAAATAATTGAAGTTAATGAAGATCATATTGTTTTAGATAAAACTATTTTTTTTCCTGGAGGAGGAGGGCAACCTAATGATTTAGGTTCAATTTTTGTAGATAACCAAGAATTAAAANTTGAAAAAGTTTCTTGGAAAGATGGAAAAATTGCACATTTTATAAATGATAATGATTTAAAAGTTGGAGATTTAATAAAAAGCAAGATTGATTGGGAAAGAAGATTTAAATTAATGAGNACTCACACTGCTTTGCATATACTATGTGGGGTGATTTGGAGAGATTACCAAGCTGCTGTGACTGGAGGGAATATGGAACCTCTAAAAGGAAGGATGGACTTTGAATTTCCTTCTTTATCTGCAGAATTAACAGAAGAAATAGAAAAAAAAGTTAATGTTGAAGTTCAAGAAGACAGGAAAATAACAGTAGATTTTTTGCCAAGAGAAGAAGCCTTTCAAATTCCTGACCTTATTAGAACAAAAGTAAATCTGCTTCCAGAATCTTTGAAAATCATTAGAACTATAAATATACATGGATTGGACCTTCAAGCAGATGGAGGAACCCATGTTTCAAGCACTCTTAAAGTAGGAAAAATTAAGATTACAGGTCATGAAAGCAAAGGAAAAATTAACAAAAGAATTCGCATTGCTATTTTAGATAANTAATTATTTGTGCATTCAATTAATTATGAATGCACAAATATATATTTTTATTTAGATCTTAAAGTAAGTATTCCAAGAGCTACAATTCCAATTGTAGTTCCCAAGTATGGGATAATCATTAGATCGTTAGTGTATTCTCCAATAAGACAAAGAATTACTCCTACAATACTTACAACAGCTAGCAATATAGCAATTATTTTATTAAATGTATTTGTAACATAAGCACTGATGCTCACAAGTGCAAGCCCTAAAAACAAAAGTATGCTTCCACCTGCTCCAAAAGCTTGACCTCCAGCCCACATTGAGGCTGCAGCTCCCATACCAGCTCCTCCGGCTATAGCAGCAGCATTAGCAGCAGCTCCATAGAATAATCCTTCTCCAAAAACCACAATTACACCCATAATCATTGCCATGCCACCNGTTAGTGAATAATTAACTACACTGTTATTAGAATTCATAGAATTAACAAAGTATCTTATTCCTAGAACTTGCATAATCAAACCTATGCTTAATAGCAAGAAATTAATTTGAGCCCAATCTGTGTTTGAAGTAGCAAGTTTTCCAAGAACAGCTTGTGTATCTGAAAACGCAACTCCAGAAGTCGGATTTAAAGGACCTGTAAAAGCCATAATTAATGTCAAAATTGGTCCAAATATCATCATAATTGATGCGAATTTTTTAGAAATCATTTTCCCTCTTTTCCAAATTTATGTATTCCAAACATACATATTTGAAATTTTATTTACAAAGAGTTTTCTGAACAGATTTTTCTTATTTCATAAAAAAATTCTACTAAGGAATAAGATTGTTATCTCTTAATTCCTTCCAAAGTTCATCNTCAATTTTATAGGCTAGCATTTTTATATTTTCTTCGATTTCATNAGGTGTTCTTGGTCCTGGAATAGTAGAAGCAACAGAAGAATGGTTAAGNCCAAACTGTAATGCAGCAGCTTTCAATGGAACATTAAAGCTATCGCATATTTTTTTTATTTTTTTTGCTTTTTCTATTACATTAGAAGGTGAAGGTTCATAAAAATAAGTAGAAGCTTTACTTAAATCAGATGCTAGTATTCCACTATTGTATGGACCTCCAATAATAATACTAATTTCATTTTTAGAGCAAGCTGGTAGTAATTTATCCAAAGCTGAATAATCTAATAGAGTATATCTTCCTGCAAGTAGAAAGCAATCAAAACCACCTTTTTCCGCGAACCTTAAAAGCATCTCCCATTCATTCATTCCTGCTCCTATAGCTTTAATTACTCCTTGTTTTTTTAGCTCTAGTAAAGTTGGCAATGTTTCATCTAATACAATTTCATAATTATCATCTGGNTCGTGAATAAAAATTACGTCTATGTTATCAATATTTAATCTATCCAAGCTTTCCTCAATAGATCTCAATACACCTTCTCTAGTGAAATTAAAAACAACATTGTTTTTATAGCTAGATGCTTTTAAATTTGTCTCTAATGCAGGTGTTATATCNTGGTTNGATATATATTTTTTTGCTTCTTCTTCCGGAAGGATTAGGCGCCCAACTTTGCTTGAGATTACAAAATTATNTCTATCTAAATTTGGTAAAAATTTACCATAAAGTTTCTCACTGTTACCNGCTCCATATAANGGAGCTGTATCAAAGTAATTTATTCCAGATTCAAATGCTTTTTCTAGTGTNTTTAAAGCAGTTNTTTCATCTAAATGTCCTAATGGAGCTCCGCCCATTCCAATTTTAGTGATTTCTAGGCCAGTATTGCCAATGGTGTTTTTTTCTAAATTTTTAGACAATGTAATTTTATCCTTTGAGTTTCTTTCCATTTAAAAGAATACCAATGAAAGTATTTCGAACAAAATAATGATAAGTAATAATAGAAAAAATTGTCACTAAAAAGATAATCATAATAAATTTTATTAAATGATGTATTTCTAATCTTGAAAACATTCCTTGAAGCAAAATTATAAAA